>JAQGNC010000186.1 GCA_028292065.1 Betaproteobacteria bacterium | reverse complement strand
AGTCTTCGATGCGGCTCACTTCGGTCACACGGCGCACCCACTTCGCGCAGCCGCGGAAGATGTCGAGGTGATCGAGATCCTGGAAAGCGTTCTTGTCGGTCTGGGTGCGCCGCACGTCCTGGACGATCGCGACGATGGGAACCGACGCTTTCAGCGCTTCGGCCAGCGGCCCGACGAGCAGCGCCGCAGCAGGTCCGTTCTGCGCGGTGACCACCGCGACTTTGTTCGTCGCGCGGGCGTAGCCGTCGGCCATCGCGCCGCCCGCGTTCTCGGTGCGATAGGCGAACTGGCGAATCCCGAATTCGGGTGTGACGAGATAGAGCGCCGAAGGCAGGCTCTGCCCGAACATCACTTCGACCCCGTGTCGCTTCAAGGCGCGCGCGACCAGATGGGCGCCGCAGGGATTGGCGAGCCTGTGCTGCGGCGCCGTGTCGGCGAGTGTGTTCATGAGGGCTCCGTCCGGGTCGTTGAAGCGGCGATGTGTGGCGCTGGAGAAGAACTACTGCGGGTCGATTTTCGCAGCCTTTACCATACGCTCGTATTTCTTCGTTTCGGCGGCGACGAACCTGCGGAAGTCGGTACGCGACATCACGTCGGGCTCGAAACCGCCGGCGCGCGCGAAATCCTTCACCTTCTGGACCTGCATCCCCTTGTCGATCGCGCCGTGCAGCCGGTTGACGATCGCATCGGGCGTCTTCGCCGGCGCGAACCAGCCGAACCATCCGCCGATCACGACGAAATCGCGCACGCCTGCTTCGGCGATCGTCGGGACGTCGGGCAGCGTCGGCAGCCGCGAGGGGCCGGAGAAGCCGAGGGTGCGCAGCTTCCCGGACTGGATATGCCCGACCACCACCGGCGGCGGCGCGAACATGAACTGCACCTCGTTGCCCAGCACCGCGGTGACTGAAGGCGACAATCCCTTGTACGGCACGTGCAGCACGTTCATGCCCGCTTCAAGCCCGAGCAGCGCGGCAGCCAGATGCGTGGTGTTACCGACGCCCGCCGAGCCGTAGGACACCGGCTGATCCTTGTTCCTGCCGAGCGCCACCAGGTCTTTGACCGTCCTGACCGGGCTCGACGGGTTGACGAGGAGCAGGTAACCCGTGCCCTGCACGATCTTGGTGATCGGCTCGTAATCCTTCACCACGTCATAAGGCAGCTTTTTGTAGATGCTCGGGTTGATCACGAACGACGGCGAGGTGTGCATCAGGGTGTAACCGTCGGGGTTCGCCTTCGCCGCGGCTTCCATGCCGAGGATGCCGTTGGCGCCGGCGCGGTTGTCGACGACCACCTGCACGCCGAGCTGGGCGCCGACCTGCTCGGCGGCCGCGCGGGCGATCGCGTCGGTCGTGCCGCTCGCAGGGAAAGGCACGATCAGGCGTATCGGCCGGATCGGATAGGTCTGGGCTGCGGGTGCGCTGCTGAAGAGCGCAGCCACGACGGCGGTTGCGACAACGGAAACACGATTCATCTGAAACACCTCGATCACTTCATATCTTCCATGGGTGCGCTCGCGCGCACCCGATGCTGCAGGCGGGGGCGCCTGCGCTACGACAGCTTCACGCGAGGCCCACCATGCGGCGTCCCGCCCGAGCCGCGTCTTCGATCGCGGGCTCGGCGCCGGTGAACACGCGGTTCATGGTGACGAATGCATGAGGGAGCCCGGGATAGCGCTTCACTTCGTGCGGCACGCCGGCGGCCGCGAGCTTGTCGGCGAGACCGATCGTGTCCTTCAACAGCGGGTCGAGATCGCCCACGCCGAGCCACGTCGGCGGGAACTTCGAGACGTCGGCTTTCAGCGGGATCGCGGCGGGGTTCGGATTCTGCCAGTCGCCGCCGAGATATTGCGTCCACACCCATTTCGAATACGCGCGAGTCGCTTCTGTCGGGCCTTCGAAGTTGCCGTAGAACAGCAGCAGGCCTTTGAGGAACGTACTGTCGGCGCCGAGCTTCGCCGCGGCGAGCACGCTCAGGCTCGCACCCGCCGACTCGCCCCAGAGCAGCATGCGCTGCGCATCGACCTGAACGCTCGCGCCGTTCGCGGTGAGCCACTGCACCGCCGCGAGCACTTCTTCGAGCTGTGCCGGAAACTTCGCTTCGGGCGAGCGATGATAATCGACGCCGCAGATCGCGAAACCGGTCTTCAGCGCGCACAGGCGCATCGTGCGGTCGTGCGAATCGAGGCTGCCCGCCCACCAGCCCGCGCCGCGCACGAACAGCGCGACCGGCGTGTTCCGCTCCCGCGTCGGGTAGTACATGCGCATGCGTACTGCGCCCGCGGGGCCGGCGATCTCGAGGTCCCGGGTGTCGTCGACCGCGGGCGGGTCCTGCGCGAGAAAAGCGAAGTAGCGGTCCTGGATCACGCGCGCGTCGTGCAGCGAGTGCTTCAGCGGATCGGCGGATTCCACGCCGGCGGCTTTGAGCTGCGCGACGGCTTCTGCAAACGCGGGATCGAAAACGGGTTCGGCGCTCACGGTCGTCTACTTGGTCGCGTCGTCGGCTTTTTCGAGCGAGAAGCGCCAGCCGTGGCCGATCAGCTTCTCGAGCATCTCCTGGCCGTGCTTGTCCACGATGCGCTGGCCCCATTCCGGCGACAGGCCGACGTCGTCGAACTCGTCGGGCTGGCCCTGGATGATCACGAGCAGGTGGGCGTCCTTGTCGGAGATGTTGACGAAGCGGCGGGTCACGCCGGGAGGCATCGCGAAGAGGTCGAACGGTTCGAGCACGACGCTCTCCTCGCCTTTATCGCCCCACTGCAGCTCCCATTTGCCGGAGAGCGCCATGAAAGTCTCGTGCGTTTTCCAGTGCACGTGTCTCGCCGGGCCGTCGCCGGGCGAGCATTCGGCGATGCCGATGCGAAAAACGCCTTTGTCGCCGCCGCTCACTGCGGGGTTCGGCGACAGGTGCCCGGGCATCGCTTCGGGCGCCATGACGACATAGTTCGCTTTCGGGTTGATGAGCCGGATCACCTCGAAAGGAATGCCGAGCTTGTCCTGGAAATGCGCGCCGCGGGGCTTCAACTCCTTGAAGCGCGCGATGCAGGGTTTCATCTGTTCCTGGGTCGGCGTCGTCGTTTTCACGCGGGGCTCCTCGAGTCTGGGAAAGGCCTGCGATCGTATACACCGTGCCGGGCCGTGTCTATCATCGGGTCTTTATATGTATTATCAGAGAAATGAATATCCGCAAACACGACCTGCACCTGCTGATGTGCTTCGAGGCGCTCGCGGCATGCGGCAGCGTCTCGAAAGCGGCGCAGACGATGAGCATGACGCAGCCGGCGATGAGCAACGCGCTCGCGCGGCTGCGGACCAAGTTCTCGGACGAGCTTTTCCTGCGCACGCGCGCGGGCATCACGCCGACGCCCAAAGCGCTCGAGCTCATCGACCCGGTGCGCAAGGCCCTCGCGACGATCGAGACGATCATGTCGCCTTCGACGCACTTCGATCCGCAGACCACGCGCGCCAGGCTGACGGTGACCACGACCGGCTACGTCGAGTCGGTGCTGATACCGCACATCGTGCGGCGGCTCGAGAAAGTCGCACCGGGTATCCAGCTCGAGACGCGTGCGCCGAACCGCGAGGTCGCGAACGAGCGCCTCGAGCGCGGCGAGATCGACTTTCGCATCGGCTGGGTCGAAGCGCCGCCGGAGAAGCTGCGCTTCAGCAATCTCTTCGAGGATCGCTTCGTGTGCGTGGTGCGGACGAACCATCCGCAGGTGAAACGGGAGCTCACGCTGGAGCAGTTCTGCGCGCTGCCCCACGCGCGCACGGTGATACGCCAGCCGATGAGCTCCGCCGAATACGTCGATCGCGCGGTCGCCGCCCACGGCCGCGAGCTGCGCATCGCGATCGCTTCACACGATTACCTCGCGGTGCCGCACATCGTCGCGCGCACCAACCTCATCGCAACGGTGCCTGAGCGCCTCGTCGAACCGCTGTTGAAGCGAATCCCGATCAGGAAGCTCGAGTGTCCCATCACGCTGCCGCGCCTGTCGGTGCGCCTTTTCTGGCACGACCGCACGCACCGCAGCGCGCTGCACAAGTGGTTCCGGTCGCTGGTGACCGAGGTCGGGGCGGCGCTGTGAAATCGGGGACAGTCCCCGATCAAGCGAGCTTGAGCTCTTCGGTGCCGTCGAGACGCTTGGTGAGGTCGACGGGGTCGCCGACGCGCACGTGCGCACGGTCGACCTGGTAGGCCCAGACGTCGAAGCTCGCGAGCGTCGCCACGCCATAGATGGTTGAAAACGCGCCGTCGACCGCGTCGAGGCCGTGCGCGATCTTCACGCGGCCGATGCGCTCGCGGTTGTAGCGCGCATCGAAGGTGTGCCACGTATCGCCGAGATACACCTCGGCGTAGGCGTGAAAGTCCATCGGGAGTCCGGGGTCGAAGACGCCGATGTCGGGTACGTGTCCCGAGACGTAGCGCGACGCGTAGCTCATCGCGCGGCACAGTGCGACGACCACGTGCGCGAGATCGCGGCACACCCCGTAGCCGCGCTCGACGACGTCCCACGCCGAGATCACGGCGCTCCCCGATCCGTAGCGATACTCGATATTGCGATGCGTCCACTCGGTGATCGCACGCACCTGCTCGACGCCTCGCGGAATGTTCCCGAATTTCTCGAGCGCGAAGCGCATGAGCTTGTCCGAATCGCAGTAGCGGCTCGGCATCGTATAGCGCAACACCTCGATCGGCATGCGCTCGATCGGCACCACGTCGTCGGGCAGGCCGTCGTTGTCCAGCGCGCGAGGCACCGCGAAGATCGCGTCGTGAACGATCTCGTTGCGGCCCGGCATGAGCATCAGGCGATACACCACGTTGCCGTGCGTGTCGGTGAGCTGCTCGGTCGGCACACCCGCGCCGAACACGAGCTTCTCTTCGAGGATGAGCTGGCGCACGTCGAGCCGCGGCTTCAGCACGAGCAGCAGCGGCGCGCGCGCGGTCGTCTCGTAGACGATCGCGCAGCCCACGCGCACGGCGAGCTCGAGCGGCGGCGGATCGACGAGTGGGGAATTCATGAAAGGACTATGACGAAGCTGTTGAAGGTCTGCAACGGCAGGGCAAATTCGGTGCCGCTGGGCACCACCCTGGTGCGACGCGACATGTCATTGCGAGGAACGCGGTGACGAAGCCTGTCCTGAGCTTGTCGAAGGGCAATCTCGTTAAGAACGTGTTTGTCGTGCGCCACGTGATTCGCCACGTCGCTGCCGCTCCTCGCGGTGACACCCTATGTCATTGCGAGGAACACCGTGACGAAGCAATCTCGTTACGAACGGGTTTTGACGTGCGCCACGAGATCGCCGCGTCGCTGCCGCTCCTCGCGATGACAGTTCCTCCGCAGGAGCGTCCGGTCGCCGCGACGGCCGCGGCACGCCGCTTGCGACACGCACGCCGTTACTTACCGATGCAGGAGACGGCGATGATCTGGAAAACCCTCGCAGCGGCCGCGGCGGGCCTCTGCCTCACCTGGGGCGGCGCTTATGCGGGACCCGACAGTCAGGATTCGCAGCCCCGGGCAGCCTCTCCTGCCGATGTACCCGAAGCGGTCGGCGCGACGAACGACGTCATCGTGCTCGAACTCGGGCCGATGCAGGGCGGCCCGGGAAGCGCCGAGGACGCGGCCGCCATGCAGATGCTGCTGCTCCAGCTCCTGATGATGCAATCCGGGACGGGCGAAGGCGACACGCCGATGAACGCGCCCGGCGCGCCCGCGGGCACGGCGATCTAGCAGCGCTACGCGTCGCCGGCGCGGCGGCTGCGCTTCGCTTCGTCGGGATTGGTGTAGCGTCGCTTGTATTCCATGCTCGCCGCCCAGCCGTTCTTCTGCTTCTCCGCGTGCGCGTCGAGCCACTGGCGCGCACGCTCGAGGAGCGCCGCGCAATAGCGGTTCAACCGGTACGACCAGACGGAGATCAGCTGTCGCACTAGATCCGGCACTCGTCGGACGCGCAGCCCAGGTCGCGATCGGCCGCAGCCAGCAGGCGATCGAACGTCTCGGGCACGCGTATGACCCGGCCGTGAACATGCGGGCCGGTGCCCTGCAGCCAGTACGCGTGCGTCGGATGTGAACCCCCCGCGACCACGAAGACGATGTTCTCGGGCTTGAGCGTCACCGGCCACGGATCCTGCTTGCAGCTCTCTCGCGTGATCGGATTCGAATCGATCTCGAACCACGACAGCGCGCCGCCGCGTTTCAGGTGCTCGAGCGGGATCTTCGAATTCTCGTAAAGGAACTCGCGCAGCTTCTGCTTGGTCCAGCCCTGCTCCGCCATCATCTGCGCGACCACACGCGGCACGAGCATGATTCCCGGCGTGCCTTCCTCGTAACCCATGAGGCCGCCGAGGTTCGGCGTGCGCATGTAATCGGCCATGCGCCACAGCCCCTGCAGCACGTCCTCTTCGGGCGTTTCCTTGCGCGCGCTGCGGCGGCGGACGTTGGTGACGCCGGTTGCGAACACCAGCGAGACCGAGTTGGTGCCGCGGTCATAGCCGTGGCGCTCGGTGCCGTGAGGCAGCCAGCCTTCGGGTAAGCCCTCCTCGTCTTCGGCGAAAACCACGTTCGTATAGCGCATCGCGCCCCAGATCGCCATCGTGCCGACGCCGGGAAGCGCGCCGCCGACGTTCTGCTGGAGCATGCGCAGCGCGCGCCCGATGCTCGCACCGGCGGGCTGCTGCGGATCGGGACCCAGACAGCCGAAGCCCGAGTTGAGCCTGATCTCTTTCGCGATTCCACCGTTGACGATGACGACCGGAAACGGCGCACCCGAAGTGGCCTGCAACTGGTCGAAATTCGAGTTCGCTTCGAGCGCGCACTCGACCGCGGCGACGAGCACCGGCAGGTATTCAGGACGGCCGCCCGCCATGGCGAGGGCGATCGCACACGTCTCGATCGTCGTGATGCCGCCTCGCGGCGGAAATTTGCCGAGGACGTGGGCGCGAGGCAGCACGCTGCCCTGAAGTATCCACTCGACGCGCTCGCGAGTCGCCGGCCACACCGGGAGGCCGTCGCCCCACAGGTTGGTGATCATGAGGTTGTTCGCCTTCATGATCGCGTCTTCATAGCTCGGCGCGTCCACGCTCACCATCTTCGCTACACCGTTGCCGCCTTCGAACCCGGACCTCCACTTCGTCAGCCCGTTGTAGAACTCGCGGCGGCGCAGGCCGACCGCGGAGATGTCACTCCCCGGCAGGAACATGTCGATCGGGAACGTGACCATCGCGGCGTCCGGCGCGAGGCCCATGCCCGAGACCGCGTTCTTCATGACCCCGACGAAATCGGTCCGCGTGAGCGTGACCGTGGGGATTCCGAGGCTTTCTATCCTAGCGGCTGCACGGCCGCATGCTGTGGCGCAAGCCCCTCAACTCGCGTTGCCGACGATGACCGCGTCGACCCCGCTTTTCTTCACCGCGGCAGCGGTCTCCTCGGTGCCGATGAGGAGGTTGCCCTGGGGATAAGCGTCGACCGGCAGGACTTCGATGCCGGGGAAGTCCTGCTCCAGCATCTCCTTCAATGCCGGCATCATGCGATACGCCTGCCACTGGTCGTTGGTGATGATGCCGATGCGCTTGCCTTCGAGCGTGTTCAGGCGCGGCGCAAACGGGACGCTCACTTCGAGCGCGCCGGAAGGATCGTGGAATTCGAGTGTGACCATGGCTAGCCTCCGATGCGAAACACGAAACGATGATGATGAACAGACGGTGCGGGCGCAGACCGGACCCATTCTACCAATGCGTTGAGGTGCAGGTAACGCGGCGACACGGGCGGCGGCTAGGTCAGCCGCCGGACCTCCGCGACGATCTGCTCGAGCCGCGCGACGTCGGGAATGATGAGCGCGCGCTCGACGCGCTGCAGCAGCCCCTGCTTGACCATCGTCGACACCTCGCGAGTGACCTGCTCGCGGTAAGTGCTGACTTTGCTCGCGATCTCCGAGTGCTTGGGCGCGGGCTCCAGGCGCGCGGTGTTGCGCTCGATGCCCGCCTCCTTCGCCAGACGCAGAAGCTCGGCATGGACCCGATTCTGTACGCCGAGGGTGCTGAAATCGAACACGCGGTCCGACAGGTCGCGAACCACGCTCACGAGGCGGTCGAGCACACGATCGCACACCGCGGGATGCTCGTGGAGCAGGCGCCGGACCACCGCCGGCTGCATGGAGGCGAGGACGCTGTCCTCGAGCGCCTCCACATCGGCCGAACGAAAGCGGCCGTCGATCGCAGCGAGCTCGCCGAACCAGTCGCCCGTCCCGATGTCCCTGAACGTGATCTGCCGGCCCGCCGCGGAAAACGCGGTGATGCGTACCTTGCCGCCGACGATGACATAGACGTCGCGGTCCCCGGTCTGCCGCGACGTCACACGCTGGCCGGCGGTAAACCGCCGCCAGTGGCATTGCTGCGCGAGCGTGGTCAGCTTTTCGTTTTCGATACCCGCGAGCAGCCGGATGCTCCGCAATCCGACAGCCGAGGGCGTTACCCCGATAGCCATGCCACCTCCCCTGCGATTGCGCCTGGAACTCGCGCCGCGAGATCCCCGGCGGCCATTCTAAGCAGTCGGCGGCGCGCTGACGTGTGTTCCCGGCCGCCCGCATCGAGGAGGCGGCGCGGCAGTCACGACAGCGCAGGCTAGGGCTTGACGCCTGTGGGCACGATCTTGCCCGGCAGCAGACACCCTTTCCTTGCCCGGTGCACCACGTGCTTCTCGAGATCTTCACCTGCAACGCGCACCGTCTTCTCGCTGCCGGACTTCGACGTGCCGATGACGGTCACCGACTTGCCGTTGCTGAAGCCGACCGCGGTCATCTTCTCGTCCGCATCGAGTGACATCAGGGTGATGCCGCGGCCGCGCGCGAGTTCCTTGAGCTCGTCGACCTTGAAGAGCAGCATGCGGCCGTGCTCCGACAGCGTGACCGCCATCTCAGCGTCTTTGGGCAATTGCGCGGGGCGCAGCACTTCTTCGCCTTCCTGCAGGGTCATGAAAGCCTTGCCCGCGCGTATGCGCGAGAGCAGCTCTTCGGATTTCGCGACGAAGCCGTACCCGCCGGAGTTCGCGACGAGATAGCGCTTGCCCGGCGCGGCGTCGACGATATGCGCGAGGCGAGCGCCCGGCGCGAGCTCGATCACCGACGTGAACGGCACGCCGTCGCCCTTGCCGCCGGGGATGTCGGCCGCCTGCACGCTGAACGCGCGGCCGGTCGAATCGATCGCGGCGATGTAGTTCACCGAGCGCGTCTCGACGATCGCGTATTCGGCGTCGCCCGTTTTATACGTGACGCCCGAGAGGTCGAGCCCGTGGCCCTGGCGCGAGCGTACCCAGCCGTTGCGCGAGACGATGATCGTCAGCGCCTCATCGACGACCTGGCGCTCGAATGCCGAGCGGCTCGCTTCCTCGATCAGGGTGCGGCGGTCGTCGCCGTATTTCTTCGCGTCGTCGCGGATCTCTTTCGCGACGAGCTTCTTCATCTCGGTCTCGCTGTCGAGCAGCTCTTGCAGGATCTTCCTCTCGACCCTGAGCTCTTTCAGCTCGTTCTGGATCTTGATGCCTTCGAGCCGCGCGAGCTGCCGCAGGCGAATCTCGAGGATGTCTTCGGCCTGGACGTCGGTGAGGCCGAAGACCCTGATGAGATCGGGCTTGGGCTCGTCGGACTCACGGATGACCTTGATCACCTTATCGATGTTCAGGAAGACGATATTGCGGCCTTCCAGGATGTGTATCCGGCGCTCGACCTGGCCGAGCCTGAACTTGGTGCGGCGCGTGACCGTGGAGACGCGGAACTGCACCCACTCGTCCAGGATCTCGCGGATGTTCTTGCGGCCCGGCCTGCCGTCGAGTCCGAGCACGACCAGGTTGACCGAGAAGTTCTCTTCCAGGCTCGTGTGCGCGAGCATGAGGCGCATGAACTCGTCGGGGTCCTGGCGGGAGGAGCGCGGCTCGAGCACGAGGCGCACTTTGCAGTCCTTGTCGGACTCGTCGTTGATCTTCTCGAGCGAGCCGAGGATGAGCTGCTTGAGGTTGGTCTGGGTGGCGTTGATCTTGCCGCCTTTTTCGCGCGGCTTCGGATTGGTGAGCTCTTCGATCTCGCCCATCACGCGATGCGCCGAAGTCGTCCATGGAAGCTCGTAGACGATGATCTGCCACTGGCCGCGCGCGAGGTTCTCGACCCGCCAGCGCGCCCTCGCGCGTAACGACCCGCGCCCGGTGCTGTAGGCGTCCAGGATCGCCTGGCGCGGGCTGATGATCTGCCCGCCGCCGGGAAAATCGGGGCCTTTGATGATGTCCATCAGCGCGTCGGGCTTGGTGTTCGGGTGGCGCAGGATCTGCACCGCGGCTTCGGCGACTTCGCGCATGTTGTGCGGGGGAAGCTCGCACGCCATGCCGACCGCCACGCCCGACGCGCCGTTGAGCAGCAGCATCGGCAGGCGCGCGGGCAGGAGCTCGGGCTCGCGCAGCCTGCCGTCGTAATTCGGGACGAAGTCGACGGTGTCCTGGTCGATCTCGGACAGCAGGAGGTCCGCGAGCGGCGTGAGACGCGCTTCGGTGTATCGATACGCCGCGGCCGAATCGCCGTCGGCGGTGCCGAAGTTGCCCTGCCCGTCGATCAGCGGATAGCGCAGCGAAAAATCCTGCGCCATGCGAACGAGCGCGTCGTAAGTCGAAGCGTCGCCGTGCGGATGGTATTTACCGAGCACTTCGCCGACGATGCGCGCCGACTTCGTATGCTGCACGCCCGCGCGCAAGCCCAGCTCGTGCATCGCGTAGAGGATGCGGCGCTGGACCGGTTTCTGCCCGTCTTCGACGTTGGGGATGGCGCGGCCGCGCACCACGCTCATCGCGTAGGTGAGGTAGCTGCGCTCCGCGAACGCGGCCATGTCGATGAAGTCGTCGCCGCCGACCGAGGTGGGGTTGGCGGGCGCGCCGGCGCCGCCGCCACCGCTTGCGGCTTCGGCAAAAAGATCGCCGCTCAGGTCTTCGGCTTTGGGAGTCTTGCTCTTGGTGTCCATATTTCGTGTCAGTCGGCGTTCATCCGGAGAATACGGTCATTGCGAGGAACGCTGTGACGAAGCCTGTCCTGAGCTTGTCGAAGGGCAATCCCGAAACGTTCGAAAAAATTACGTGCGCCACGAGATCGCCACGGCGGCCCTGCTGCCGCCTCGCGATGACCGGTGGGGCCTGCTGCTACACGTCGGCTTCGACCGTGTCGCCTTCACGTTCCATCCACGCGCAGCGCTTGTCCGCTTCCTTCTTGGACATGAGCATCTGGAACATCGCGTAAGTCTGCTCGGCGTGCTCGATGCGCACCTGGAGCAGCCGCCGCGTGTCGGGGCAGAGCGTGGTCTCCCACAACTGCTCGGGGTTCATCTCGCCGAGCCCTTTGAAGCGCTGGATCTTGACGGATTCCATCTTCACGCCGTCGTCGCGCGCGCGGTCCATGATCGATTTGCGCTCTTCTTCGTCGAGCGCGTAGAGCTTCTTCCCCGCACGCTTGCCCACGGCCGGAATGTCTATCTTGTAGAGCGGCGGGCTCGCGACGTAGATGTGGCCTTTCTCGATCAGCTTCGGGAAGTGCTTGTAGAAGAGCGTCAGCAGCAGCACCGAGATGTGCGCGCCGTCGACGTCGGCGTCGGTCATCGACGCGATCTTGCCGTAGCGCAGGCCCGTCAGGTCGGGGGTGTCTTCATGACCGTGAGGATCGACGCCGATCGCCACCGCGATATCGTGGATCTCGGCATTCGAGAACAGCAGGTCGCGTTTGACTTCCCACGAGTTGAGCGCCTTGCCGCGCATCTTGTAGATCGCCTGGTAGCGCTTGTCGCGCGCCTGCTTGGCCGAGCCGCCGGCCGAATCGCCTTCGACCAGGAAAAGCTCGTTCTCGGTGATCACCGACGATTCGCAGTCGGTGAGCTTCTCCGGCAGGATCACCACGCTCGATGACTTCTTGCGCTCGACTTTCTGTACCGAGCGCGAGCGCTCGACCGCCTGCCTGATGACGAGGTCGGCGATTTTGCGGCCCCAGTCGACGTGGCTGTTCAGCCACAGCTCGAAAGGGTCGCGCACCATGCTCGAGACGAGCTTGATCGCGTCGCGGTTCGAGAGCTTCTCCTTGGTCTGCCCGTGGAACTGGGGCTCGAGCACCTTGGCCGACAGAAAGAACACCGTGCGCGACCACACGTCGTCGGCGACGAGCTTGATGCCGCGCGGCATCATGCTGTGGTGCTCGGAGAAAGCCTTGACCGCTTCGAACACCCCGTCGCGCAAGCCCGCTTCGTGCGTGCCGCCCGCCGGTGTCGGAATCAGGTTCGCGTAAGACTCGCCGTAGCCTTTGCTTTCGTCGACGAAAGCGAATGCCCAGCCCGCGCCTTCGCCGACGGCGAAACCGTTCGCTTCCTGGACGTATTTCTCGCCGTCGAAGATCGGCGCCACCGCCTGGGTGTCGGACAGCAGGTCGGCGAGATACCCTTTCATGCCTTCCGGGTAGCTCCAGGTGCGAGTCTCGGTCTCCTTCGCGGTCTCGATGTTGAGCGTGACTTTCACGCCCGGCAGCAGCACCGCTTTCGAGCGCACCACGCGCTCGAGATCGGGCATCGAGACTTTCGGGCTGTCGAAATATTTCTTGTTCGGCCAGATGTGCAGCGACGTGCCGGTCTCCTTGACCGGTATCGCTTTCATCTTCTTCAGCTTCTCGGTGACCACCCCGTTTTCGAAGACGATGCGGTGCACGCCGCCTTCGCGTTTGACTTCGACTTCGAGGCGGTCGGCGAGCGCGTTCGTCACCGAAACGCCGACCCCGTGCAGGCCGCCGGAAAACTTGTACGCGGCGTCGGCTTCGGTCTTCGAGAACTTCGCACCCGCGTGCAGCTCGGTGAACACGAGCTGGACGGTGGGGATCTTCTCCTCGGGGTGGAGGCCGACCGGAATGCCGCGGCCGTTGTCCGCGACGCGCACCGAGCCGTCGCGGTACACGGTCACGTCGATGGCGTCGGCGTGGCCGCCGAAAGCTTCGTCGGCCGCGTTGTCGATCGCTTCCTGGATGATGTGCGTCGGATCGGTCGTGCGCGTGTACATGCCCGGCAGGCGCTGCACGGGCTCGATGCCGCGCAGCTTCCTGACCGAGCTTTCGTCGTATTTCTTTGCTGCCATTGGGTCGGGCGGTGGGCGCGTCAGGCGCCGGTTCGTGAAAACCGCGCATTGTACCGCGCGAACCCCAGGCGGACCGGCCCATCGGTTCGGCGCCTGTGCGAAATCGACTAAGTGGCTGGCGTTGAAGTGTTCCTGAAGCGGGATAGCCGCCGGTCGCGCGGCCCGAAGCGGCGGCGGGGCGTTTTGCCCGTCACCGGCGCTAATCGCCGAGTGCGGCGCGGTACGCGGCCATGGTGATGGGCGCGTTCGCGAGCGGCGCCGCAATCTCCAGCGATTCCGGCACGCTCGAGACCAGCCACGCCGCGGCCACGAAGGCGACCGTGTCGAAAGCGATCAGCGGCCACACATCGTGCGCGCGCCGCCGCGGCGGCGCGGCCCTGCGCTGACGCCCTGCCGCCGGACACGGTGGCCTGCTTTTCACGGGTTTTCCTCGGTGTGCGCGTATCGGAACACGCGAAACTCACCAGGCGATTCTCCCCGCCGCCCGCGGTGATTTCATCGCACAAAGGACATAGTGCTCAATTGCGTCGCGCGGTGCGTTTACGCACTTACCGTGCGCGGCACGGCGGCTACAGTGTTTCTCAAGCAGCAACCATAGAGGATCAGGAGAACGCCATGACCGACCGCTCACCGACAGCCCACGTGTTCACCCTCAATGAACGCTCCCGTACCGAAAACGCCGTCGCCCGCACGCTACCTTTCGAGCCGCGCGATCTGGTCGACGACTACCGCGGCTGCGCCCGCGACCTCACCGCGCGCGAATACGAAGTGCTGGCGATGCTGTGCCAAGGGCTTCCCAACAAGCTCATCGGCCGGCGGCTGAACATCGGCACAGGCACCGTCAAATGCCACGTCGGCAGCATCCTCATCAAGCTGGGCGCCTCGAGCAGGCTCGAAGCCGTGGTCGAAGCGTATCGGCGCGGCCTCATCGGCGCCGGACCGGCGCACGACTCGACTGCGCAGCGCCGGTGAACACCGCCGCGCCCGCGTCCCCATCAACCGTCTCACCCACCGTTGCCGACCAGGAGGCTCACAATGAAAACAGCCACCGTCGTTCGCCTCGTCTCCCCGTCCCGCCAGCCCGCCGCGCCCGCCTGGGCAGTGATGCCGCCGAGCCTGCGCGCTTCGGGCGTCGTCGTGTCTCTGGAGCGCCGGCCGCACGCGCTGACCGCCCGCGAGCGCGAAGTGCTGGCGCTGCTGTGCCAGGGGATGCCCAACAAGCTCATCCAGCGGCACCTCGGGATCAGCTTCGGCACGGTCAAATGCCACGTGCGCAACATCCTGAGCAAGCTGGGGGTGGCGAGCAGGGTGCAGGCGGTCATCGAAACCCACCGGCGCGCGCTGCTTCAGTCGTCGCCGCGGGCGCTCGCAGCCGAAGCCGCGAGCGAAACGTCGGAGCTGCGCGCGCAGCGGGCATGAAAGCCGCCCCTCGCGGGGCGCCGCCGCGACTCGATCAGACGGAGCGCCTCACGTCGGCGACGATGCGCTCGAGCCGGGCGATGTCGGGCACGACGAGCGCTCCGCCGTCGCGCTTGACCAGGCCTTGCTTGGCCATCGCCGAAAGCTCGCGCGTCACCTGCTCGCGATAAGTGCTGATCTGCGCGGCGATGTCGGAGTGCCGGGGAACGGGGTCGATCCGCGCAGTGTTGCGGGTGACGCCGGCCTCCCGCGCGAGGCGCAGGAGCTCGGCGTGGACGCGGTTCTGCACCCCGAGGGTGCTGAAATCGTAGACACGTTCGGTCAGCTCGCGTATCGAATTGACCAGGCGCCGCAACACCCTGTCGCAGACCTCGACGTGCTGATGGAGCATGTGTTTGAACACCTCGGGCGTCATCGACGCGATCAGGCTGTCGTCGATGGCGACCACGTCGGCGGAGCGGGACAAGCCGTCGATCGCCGCAAAATCCCCGAAGCACTGGCCCGCGCGCATGTCGCCGAAGACGACCTCGCGGCCCGCCGCTGAAAAACAGGTCACTCGCACGCGCCCCGACACGATGAGATACACGTCGTTGTCATGCGCGTCGCGCGAGATGATGCGCTCGTCGGCGGCGTAGCGGCGCCAGCGGCATTCGCGGGCGAGCGCCTCGAGCGCGGTGTCGGGGAGGCCCAGCAGCAGCTCGACGCGCTTTAACCCGAGCGCCGAGGGCTCTACGGTTCTGCGTTGCAGGGTCGCTGTCGCCGCGGGAGTCATCGGGTCAGTCTATTACAAGTGGCAGGCGGCGGCACAGGCGCCTCGCGCGAACGCCGCCGGCGCACATTGCCTATAATCGCGCCTTGTTCACTCCCCGGCCCACCTCGATGGCACGAGTCGTCGCGCTCTATCGTTATCCCGTCAAAGGATTCACGCCGCAGCATTGCAGCACGTTGCACGTGCTCGCCGAAGGGCGTATCGAAGGCGATCGCGCGCTCGCGTTCCGCTTTGCGAACTCGGGTCTGCCGCAGGAGGCGTGGAGCAAAAAGTACGGTTTCGCAGTCCTTGTGAACGCACCCGGGCTCGCACGCCTCGACGCGCGCTTCGACGCGGCCGCGAGGCGCCTGCGCATCACGCACGAAGGCGCGGTGCTCGCCGACGAGGCGCTGGACGACGACGGCCGCGACAGGCTCGCCGCCGCGGTCGAGCGCTACGTCCTCGCGCTGCCCGACAATCCACTGAGCGCCCATCACGAGCGCCTGCCGCTGCAGCTCATCGGAGACGGCGTCACGCCGCGCTACCAGGACAGCGTCGAGGGACAGATCACGCTGCACAGCCGGGAGAGCCTCGCGGCGGTCGCGGGCGCACTGGGAGACCCCGCGCTGGACGAGCTGAGATTTCGCTCGAACATCGCGATCGACGGCGTGGGCGCGTGGGCCGAGCAGGCGTGGATCGGCAGGCGGCTGCGCATCGGCGGTGTCGAGTTCGACGTCGTGAAGCCGAAGGTGCGCTGTCTCGCCACGCACGCGAACCCGCGCACCGGCGAGCGCGACCTGCCCGTCATGCAGACCCTGGTGAGCGCGTTCGGGCAGGCTCAGCCGACCTTCGGCATCGGCCTCGTCACGCACGGCGCGGCCGGCACGATTGGCGAAGGCGACCGCGTCGAAATCGTGTCGTGAACGCATAGCGGCTATTGCTCGACGCGTATACCGGCGGACCGGATGATCCGGCTGTATTTCGCGATGTCGCTGCGTATGGTCGCCGCAAAATGCTCGGGCGTGTCGGCGATCGCGTC
>JAQGNC010000333.1 GCA_028292065.1 Betaproteobacteria bacterium | reverse complement strand
GTCGATCGTCTCGCCGTGGGCGTCGAGGAATCGCCTGAGACCGGCCCGGCGCGGCGCCACCGGCACCCCGGTGAGCGCCTCTATCAGACTTTCGAGGTCTTTTCCCGACACCCGCACCACGCCGATCCCGCCGCGGCCGGGCGCGGTGGCGATCGCCGCGATGGTGTCCCGGTCGCTCATGGCGCGCCTATGCGCCTGCCCGCAAGCCGATCAGCTTTTCTTCGCCGGGGCTTTCGATCCGGTCTTGACCGGCGCGGTTCCGAGGCGGCGGTTGATGTTCCATTGCTGGAGGATCGACAGCACGTTGTTGACCAGCCAGTAGAGGACCAGGCCGGCAGGGAAGAAGAAGAAGAACACGCTGAACGCGATCGGCATGATCTTCATCACTTTCGCCTGCACCGGATCGGGAGGCTCGGGGTTGAGGCGCGTCTGGATGATCATGGTCGCGCCCATCAGGATCGGCAGGAGGCCGATCGGCATTCCAAACCACACACCGAGTAGAGTATCAGGCCGCGAAAGATCGTGGATCCACAGGATGAAGGGCGCGTGGCGCAGCTCCACGCTCGCCAGCAGTACCCAATAAAGTGAAATCAAAACAGGGATTTGCACCACGATGTGCAAGCACCCGCCGAGCGGGTTGATCTTCTCGGTCTTGTACATCTCCATCATCGCCTGCTGCAGGCGCTGCTTGTCGTCGCCGTACTGCTCTTTCAGCCGCTGCAGTTTGGGCGCGAGCACCCGCATCTTGCCCATCGAGCGATAGCTCGCCTCGGACAGCGGATAGAAGATGAGCTTGATCATGACCGTCAGCAGGATGATCGCCACGCCCCAGTTGCCGACGTAGCCGTGTATCCACGACAGCACCCAGAAGAGCGGCACCGCGATGATCGTGAGCCAGCCGTAGTCGACCGACAGGTCGAGTCCCGGGGCGAGCTGCGCGAGCTTGTCCTGCTCCTGGGGACCGGCATACAGCGGGATGTCGAGGGTCGCCGTCGCGCCCGGCGCGACCGCCGGCGCAGGTACCACGACCCCCGCGGTATACAGGTTGCCCTCGACGTGGCGCGTATAGAACTCGCGCGGGGTGCCGTTTTTCGGCAGCCACGCCGCGAGGAAGTAATGCTGCAGCATCGCGATCCAGCCGTCGGTGCTGTTCTTCGGATACGAGGCCTTGCCCTTCTCGATGTCCTTGAAAGTGACCTTCTGGAACTTCTCCTTGTCGGTGTAGACCGCCGCGCCGGTGTAGGTCGGCACCATCGAGGAGTCTCCCGCGGGCGCCTTGTCGTCACGCAGGAACTGCACGTAGCCATGCGGCTGCACCGCGGCGGGGCTGCCGTTGTTGATTTCGAAAGCGACGTCGATGAGATAGGTGCCGCGATGGAAGCGATAGACCTTGGTGACCTTGACCCCGTTGACCGGCGGCGCTTCGAGCCGCACTTCGACGTCGTTCGCCCCGTCAGCGAGCTTGTACTGGGTGCTCGACGCTGTATAGGTGGTTCGATGATTGGGTAGATCGTTGCCGATAAGCCCCGATTGAGCGACGTAGACGTGATCTGGCCGCTGTTCGAACAGCGCGAAGTTACGTTTGGGGTCTTCGACGTCGCGGTGCTGCTTCAATTCGAGGCGACGCAGGTCCCCGCCCATCGTGTTGATCTCGGCTTTCACCAGATCGGTTTCGACGTTGATCGTCGTACCGTTCGCGAGGACGCCCGTGGGCGCCAGCGGCGCACCCGGGGCCGCGCTGGGGGCCTGCGGCACGGCGAGCTTGTCGGAGGGCACCGGGGGCAGCGTCGCGTCTTTCTGGGCGCTCGCCGGGCCTTGGCTCTGCACGGCGACCGGCTGCTTGTCGCGCTGCCACGCGTCGACGAGCATGAAAAGCGACATCGAGAACACGATCAAGAGGATGAGGCGTTGTGAGTCCATCGCTACTGCCTGTCAGGTGAGGTGCCGGCTGGAATGCCGGGTGAAGGGGCGGGAGAGTTCTGTCGGGCGGCGTCGTGGGCGCAACGCTTCACCAAATGGGAGAGCAGGCCGCGCAGCTCGGTGCGCACGGCCTCGTTGTCGTGGCTGCGCAGATCGGTGCGCAGCTGTATCGCGACGTCGTACGAGCCGAAGCCCGGGGAAGCGGTCCGGAAGAGTTCGCGGATCAGGCGTTTGGCGCGATTGCGGTCGACCGCGCGCGGCGCCGCCTTCTTGCCGGCGATCATCCCGAGCCGGGGCTGGACCGCCCCATTGGCCAGGGCGCGCCCGACGAAATTACGGGTGGCGACGCGGACCGCCGACCGCAGGACGGCCTCGAACTCGCTGGGCCGGCGCAGCACACCCGGCCGCGGGGGGGCCGGCGGATTCAAACGGCGTCAGACGGCGAGACGCGCCCGGCCCTTGGCACGGCGGGCGTTGATGATGGCGCGGCCGGCCTTGGTTTTCATGCGCACCCGAAAGCCGTGGGTACGCGCGCGCTTGGTTTTGGACGGTTGATATGTACGCTTCATGATTAAGGCCTTGGAGGTGGGGCTGAAAAACCCGGTATTAGAGCCCGTATCCTACTGACGTGTCAATCGAAACGACCGCACCACACCCCGGGCGCCGGCGCCGCCGAACGCCTTTTCGCCTTGTGGATAACTCGCCTCGATCGGCGTAAAATCAACCGTCCCGCTCCACCCGCCCGCTCAGGGCCCAAAACAAGTTACAGCCCCCGCGCAATGAACAGCTTCTGGCGCTATTGCCTGTCTCATTTCGAGAAGGAACTCCCTCCCCAGCAATTCGTCACGTGGATCAAGCCGCTGCGGTTTCACGCCGAGGGCGATACGCTGGTCCTGGTGGCCCCGAACCGCTTCGTGCTGCAGTGGATCCGCGACAAGTTCTATACCCGCATCCAGGAGCTCGCCGCCGAGCAGTTGAAGCGCCCGGTCGAGATCCGGCTACTCCTCGCCGAAAAAGAGTCCGCGCCCGCAGTGAACGTGCCTGTCGCGGCCGAAGTGCCGCAGCCCAAGCCTTCGCGCGACATCTCCAGGCTCAATCCCGCGTTCACGTTCGACACTTTCGTCAACGGCAAAGCCAACGAGCTCGCGCGAGCCGCGGCGAGCCAGGTCGCCGAGCGCCCGGGCACCGCTTACAACCCCCTCTTTATCTACGGCGGCGTGGGCCTGGGCAAGACCCACCTCATCCACACGATCGGCAACCATCTGCTGTCGCGCGCGCCCGAGAGCAAGATCCGCTACATCCACGCCGAGCAGTACGTCTCCGACGTGGTGCGCGCGTATCAGCACAAGGCTTTCGACGACTTCAAGCGCTATTACCATTCGCTCGACCTCCTGCTGATCGACGACATCCAGTTCTTCAGCGGCAAGAGCCGCACGCAGGAAGAGTTCTTCTACGCGTTCAACGCGCTGATCGAATCGCACAAGCAGGTCGTCATCACCTGCGACACCTACCCGAAAGAGATCTCGGGCATGGAAAACCGCCTGATCTCGCGCTTCGGCTGGGGTCTCACGGTCGCGGTCGAACCGCCCGAGCTCGAGATGCGTGTGGCGATCCTGCTGAAGAAAGCCGAAGCCGAATCGCTCAAGCTCGACGAAGCGGTGGCGTTCTTTCTCGCCAAGCACATCCAGTCGAACGTTCGCGAGCTCGAGGGCGGCTTGAAACGCGTGCTGGCCTATTCACGCTTCTCGGGCCAGGAGCTGTCGATCGACCTCTGCCGCGAAGCGCTGAAGGACCTGCTCGCGGTGCAGAACCGCCAGATCTCGATCGAGAACATCCAGAAGACCGTCGCGGACTACTACAAGATCAAAGTGGCCGAGATGTATTCGAAGAAGCGCAGCCGCAACATCGCGCGGCCGCGCCAGGTCGCGATGGCGCTCGCCAAGGAGCTCACCCAGTTGAGCCTGCCCGACATCGGCGAAGCGTTCGGCGGACGCGACCACACGACGGTGCTGCACGCGTGCCGCAAGATCGCCGAGTTGAAGTCGAGCAACAGCGACATCACGCGCGACGTGAGCTCGCTGCTCAAGGTATTACGCAGTTGAAAAGCGTGGGAGAGATTGTGGATAAGCGCGGTTCGGGCGCTCGCCCGGAAAACGCTCCACAATCCGTCCCATTTCCATACGCGGCATCATACATACGCCGGTACGCGCGCAAAGCGATGAACCATAACGGTTCTTGCAGTTATGCACAGGTTTGCGCCGTGTCTATTAGAACTACTAATTTAAAGAAGTAAATTCATGAAACTTCTTCAGATCGACCGCGACGCGTTATTGAAACCTCTTCAGGCCGTAACCGGGATCGTCGAGAAACGTCACACCCTGCCGATCCTGTCGAACGTTTTCCTCGACAAGAAAGCCGATCATCTGAAGCTCGTCGCGACCGATCTCGAGATCCAGGTCTCGACGCGCTGCGAAGTCGGCAAAGGCGGCGCCGACGAGCAACAGCTCACGGTCTCGGCGCGCAAGCTGCAGGACATCCTGAGATCGATGCCCGACGGCACGAGCATCGCGCTCGACGCGCAGAACAACCGCCTGCAGGTGAAAGCCGGCAAGAGCCGCTTCAACCTCCAGACCCTGCCCGCGGCGGACTTCCCGCTGCTCGGCGATTCGGGAGCGGCGCTCACCAAGGTCACGCTGCAGCAAAAGGCGTTGCGCGATCTCCTGCTCCTGGTCCAGTTCGCGATGGCGCAGCAGGACATCCGCTACTACCTGAACGGCATGCTGATCGTGCTCGAAGGCGAGCTGATGCGAGTCGTGGCGACCGACGGCCACCGCCTGAGCTATGCAAGCGGCGCGATCGGCACGCAGGACGAGAAACGCGAAGTCATCCTGCCGCGTAAAGCGGTGCTCGAGCTCTCGCGCCTGCTCGCCGATTCGGAAGAGCCGGTCGACATCGAGATCTACGCCAACCAGGTGCGATTCACTTTCGGTCCGATCGAGCTCACGACCAAGATCATCGACGGCAAATTCCCCGATTACACCCGCGTCATACCGTCGAACTATCAGCGGCATATCGCTGTCAATCGAGTGCTGCTACTGCAGGCGCTGCAGCGTGCGGCCATCCTCTCGAACGAAAAATTCAGGGGCGTGCGCTGGATGCTGATGGAGAGCAGCCTGCGCATCTCGTGCACGAACAACGAGCAGGAAGAAGCGCAGGAAGAGCTCGAGGTCGATTACACCGCCGAGGCGCTCGACGTCGGCTTCAACATCACCTACCTGCTCGACGTGCTGAACAACGTCGACAGCGAAACGATCGACTGCGCTTTCGGCGACGCGAACAGCAGCATGCTGGTCACGCTTCCCGAGCGGCCCGACTATCGGTATGTCGTCATGCCGATGCGCATTTAACCGAAGCCCATAAGGTCCTCATGAGCGAACAGTATGACGCGCCGCAAGGCGATGGCGGTAAAGCAGACGCGGGGAAAAGCGACGGCGACAAAACGGGCGCGCCGAAGATCGACAGCGATAACACCTATCCGCAGAACGCCACGCGCGATAACGCGCCGCCCGCAGGCGACAACGGTTCGGAAGCGGCGAGCACAGAATCCACGGAGGAAGCGCAGCGCAGCGCCGCCCAGAAGCAGCACGACGACGCGAAGAGCTCGGACGACTACGGCGCGAGCAGCATCAAGATGCTCAAAGGCCTCGACGCGGTGCGCAAGCGCCCGGGCATGTATATCGGCGACACGAGCGACGGCAGCGGCCTGCACCACATGGTCTTCGAAGTGGTCGACAACGCGATCGACGAAGCGCTCGCCGGCCATTGCGACGACATCACGATCGCGATCCATCCCGACAACTCGATCAGCATCATGGACAACGGTCGCGGCATTCCGACCGACATCCATCCCGAAGACGAGCTGAAGCGCTCGACGGCCGAAGTCGTCATGACCGAGCTCCACGCCGGCGGCAAGTTCGACAGCAACTCCTACAAGATCTCGGGCGGCCTGCACGGTGTCGGGGTCTCGGTCGTCAACGCGCTCTCCGAATGGCTGCGCCTCACGATCAAACGCAACGGTCTGGTGCACCAGATGGAATTTCGCATGGGCGAGGCGGTGAGCCCGCTCAAAGTGACGGGCAAGACCGAGCGCCGCGGGACCGAAGTTCACTTCCTCGCATCGAAGGAGATCTTCGGCGACGTCACCTACCACTACGAGATCCTCGCCAAGCGCATCCGCGAGCTCTCGTTCCTGAACAACGGCGTGAAGATCAAGCTCGTCGACCAGCGCAGCGGCAAGGAAGAGAACTTCGCTTTCAGCGGCGGGATCAAGGGTTTCGTCGAGTTCATGAACCGCTCGAAGACCGTCCTGCACCCGACGATCTTCTACGCGTGCGGCGAGAAGGACGGCATGACGGTCGAAGTGGCGATGCAATGGAACGATTCGTACCAGGAATCGGTGCAGTGCTTCACCAACAACATCCCGCAGCGCGACGGCGGCGCTCATCTCACCGGGCTGCGTGCCGCGATGACGCGCACGCTCAACCAGTTCATCGAATCGACCGAGCTCGCGAAGAAAGCCAAGGTCGAGACGACCGGCGACGACATGAAAGAAGGGCTGACCGCGGTGCTCTCGGTCAAGGTCCCCGATCCCAAGTTCTCGTCGCAGACCAAGGACAAGCTCGTGTCCTCCGAAGTGCGGCCGGTGGTCGAGGAGATCGTCGCGGCGAAGCTGATGGAATTCCTGCTCGAGAAACCGAACGACGCCAAGATCATCAGCAGCAAGATCATCGACGCGGCGCGCGCGCGAGAAGCGGCGAGGAAAGCCCGCGACTTGACCCGCAGGAAAGGCGTGCTCGATTCGTTCGGCCTTTCGGGCAAGCTCGCGGACTGCCAGGAGCGCGACCCGGCGCTGTGCGAGCTCTACATCGTCGAAGGTGACTCCGCAGGCGGCTCGGCCAAGCAGGGACGCGACCGCAAGAACCAGGCGATCCTGCCGCTCAAAGGCAAGATCCTGAACGTCGAGCGCGCGCGCCTCGACAAGCTCCTCTCGTCGCAGGAGATCGCGACCCTGATCAGCGTGCTCGGCACCGGCATCGGCAAGGAAGAGTTCCAGCCGGACAAGCTGCGCTATCACCGCATCATCATCATGACCGACGCCGACGTCGACGGTTCGCACATCCGCACCCTGCTGCTCACTTTCTTCTATCGCCAGATGCCCGATCTCATCGAGCGCGGGCACATCTATATCGCCCAGCCGCCGCTCTACAAGGTGAAGCACGGCAAGCAGGAGCGCTACCTCAAGGACGAGCACGAGTTGAAGCAGTACCTGCTCAAGCTCGCCCTGTCGGAGGCCGAGCTCTTCCCGTCGGCGGACGGCGCGCCGATCTCGCGTGAAGCGTTCGAATCGATGGCCGAGGAATACCTGCTGGCCGAAGCGGTGATCCAGCGCGAGAGCCGCATCATCGACGAGGAAGTGCTGTATGCGCTCCTCAAAGGCGCGCCCGAGCTCGACGTGTCCGACGAAGCGCACGCGCAAGCCAGCGCCCAGGCGCTCACCGCGCTGCTGGCCGATCCGAAGCTCACGGTCGAGCCCCGGTTCGACGAGAAGCTCGAGCGCTACATGCTCGCGATCAACCGCACCCAGCACGGCGTCGTGCGTCACGGCTACATCGATGCCGATTTCCTGTCAGGCGGCGATTACGCCCAGATCAAGCGCACCGCGCTCGTCATCCACGGGCTGCTCGGCGAAGGCGCGTACGTCAAACGCGGCGAGCACGTGCACCCGGTCAGGGATTTCCGCGACGCGATCGAGTGGATACTGAGCGAAGTCCAGCGCGGCGTCTCGACCCAGCGCTACAAAGGCCTCGGCGAGATGAACCCCGCGCAGCTGTGGGATACCACGATGGACCCGATGACCCGGCGCCTGCTGCGCACCCAGATCGACGACGCGATCACCGCGGAGGAGATCTTCTCGACGCTCATGGGAGACCAGGTCGAGCCGCGGCGGAACTTCATCGAGAGTAATGCGCTGGGGGCGAGGAACATAGACGTCTAGGCTTCGCCTAAACGACTATGTTCCCGGTGAACGACTCAGAGGGAAACCCATGGTTTCCCTCGCTGCGCGAGGCTTGCCGGTAACAACTCAGAGGGAAACCCATGGTTTCCCTCCGAGACCTCCTTTCCTTCGGCTCGCGGTGCTCGCTTCGGCGCACTGAAGCACTGCGAAGCTGAGTTTCAGGCGTGCCGCGCCTGTAGTCCCCGTTTCGGGACCTGACCGTCACTTACTAGCGGTCTTCCTTGCGCGAGGAGCGGCCTTGGCTTTCACCGGCGCGTCTTCAGCCGCCGCAGTCGCCGCAGCCTTGGCGGCCTTCGGCGCCTTGGTCGGGATCTTCGCGACTTTCGGCGCGAACTCGAAACCGACCTTGTTATCGGGGCCTTTCACGAGGAAAGCCGAGAACGGGCGGCCTTTCTTCGAGATGAAGCGGTGCAGCAGATCGGTCCGGCCTTCGATGAGGAGCTTCTTCATCTGCTCGGTTTCGATCGGCCGCTGCAGGATGATTTTTCCCGAGCGGAAATCGCACGCGCGAGACGCGCCCGTCGATTTCTCGCAGAGGTAAGCCATGCCGTGGGCATAGACGTTGGAGCCGCACTTGGGGCACGGCCCGAGCGTTTCCTCCGCTGAGAAGTCGATCGGCTCGCCGTCGCCTTCGCCCTGCTGCTGGCCGAAATCGAACTCGAGCTTGAACTCGTCGTTGAGCTTGATGATCGCCGCGAAAGGTTTGCCGAGGCGGCTGCGGAAACCCTGCAGCGGCCCGATCCTGCGGTCGCGGATGAGGTCTTCGATCTCGCGCGGCTCGAACTGCCGTCCCGACAGGATGCGCCAGACCGCGAAGTCGCAGTTCTGGCACTGGAACTTCTTGTAGTTCTCCTTGATCTCGCCGATTTCGCACTTGGGGCATTTCGCCTCGAGCGTCACGTAATTGCCCGGCACCGTATCGCTCTCGTGCGCCTTGGCGCGGTCGACGATATGCCGCGTCATGTCGGCGATGCCGCTCATGAACTCGTTGCGCGAGAGCTTGCCCTGCTCCATTTCCTTGAGCCGGTATTCCCATTCGCCGGTGAGCTCGGGTGAGGTGAGCTCGGGAATTTCGAGGCCGCGCAGCAAAGTCACCAGCGAAAAAGCCTTGGCCGTCGCCTGGAGCTCGCGCTGGTTGCGGATGACGTATTCCTCCGCGATCAGCTTTTCGATGATCACCGCGCGCGTCGCCGGCGTGCCGAGCCCGCGCTCTTTCATCGCTTCGCGCAGCTCTTCGTCCTCGACCAGCTTGCCCGCGCCTTCCATGGCGGTGAGCAGCGTCGCTTCGGTATAACGCGCCGGAGGCTTGGTCTGGTTGGCGACCACGTTGACCGCTTCGGTCGTGGCGATCTCGCCGTCGGCGACCGGCACCAGGTTGGCGTCGTCGTCTTCCTGCACTTCCTTGCCGTGCACTTCGAGCCAGCCCGCCTGCTTGAGCACTTTGCCTTCGCTCTTGAATGCTTCACCGGCGACGCGCGTGATACGCGTGGTGACGAGGTGCTCGGCGGCGGGATAGAACACCGACAGGAAGCGCCGCACGACGAGGTCGTACAGCTTGGCTTCGGTCTCGCTCAAATGTTTCGGCGCGAGCGCGGTCGGGATGATCGCGAAGTGGTCCGAGATCTTGGCGTTGTTGAAGATGCGCTTGTTCGGCTTGACCCAGTCGTTCTTGAGCACTTTCGCCGCGAACGCTCCATACGGATGCTCGGCGCTGCGCGCTTTGCCGCCGCCATCGCCGACCAGGGACTCGAGCGTCTCTTTCACCGTCGGGATGTAATCCTCGGGCAGCGCGCGCGAGTCGGTCCGCGGGTAGGTGAGCACCTTGTGTTTTTCGTAGAGCGCCTGCGCGATCGACAAGGTCATGCGCGCCGAAAAACCGAAGCGGCCGTTGGCGGCGCGCTGCAGGCTCGTCAGGTCGAACAGCATCGGCGAGAGCTGCGTGGTGGGCTTGCTCTCTTCGGTGACTTCGCCCGGTTTACCTTCGCAGCGGCTGCGGATTTCGATCGCGCGCGGCTCGTCCCAGATGCGCTCGGCGCGCACGTCGGGATCCTCTTCACCTTTCTTCCTGGCGAACTGCTCGTCGATCCAGCGGCCGGGATACTCGCCCGCAGCGACACCGAAGCTCGCGTGCACTTCCCAGTAATCGCGCGAGACGAAACGTTTGATCTTCTCTTCGCGCTCGACGAGGATCGCGAGCGTCGGGGTCTGCACGCGCCCGACCGGCGTCTTGTGGAAACCGCCGCTCTTGGAGTTGAACGCGGTCATCGCGCGCGTGCCGTTGATGCCGACGAGCCAGTCCGATTCGGAGCGGCACGTCGCGGCGTCGGCGAGCGGAAGGAGCTCGGCGTCGGCGCGCAGCTGCTCGAAACCGGTGCGTATCGCGGCGGGCGTCATCGACTGCAGCCACAGGCGCTGTATCGGTTTGACGACTTTGGCGTGCCGCATGATGTAGCGGAAGATGAGCTCGCCTTCGCGGCCT
>JAQGNC010000324.1 GCA_028292065.1 Betaproteobacteria bacterium | reverse complement strand
CGCGCGCTGAAGAAATACGGCGGCAAAAAATAAAATGCCGTTGGCCCGTGGTTGATTGTCCTCGTGGTGAAGCCGGAGATTGTCATTGCGAGGAACGCAGTGACGAAGCAATCCCGTTGCGAACGTTGCGTGCGGCACGAGATCGCCGCGTCGCGCTCCCGCGGCTCCTCGCGATGACCACTCTATGAACACCATCCCAGCCCTCGCGCTCGAGAACATCAGCGTCACGTTCGCTGCGCGCAGCGCGGACACGGCGGGCTATACCGCGGTGCGCGATACGACGCTCGTCGTCGAGCGCGGGGAGTTCGTGTCGGTCGTCGGGCCGACCGGCTGCGGCAAGTCGACGCTGCTGAATATCGCCGCCGGCTTGCTCACGCCTTCCGCCGGCCGCGTCACGGTCTTCGGCGAGGCGCTTGCGGGCCTCAACCGTAAAGCGGGCTATCTCTTCCAGGCCGACGCGCTGATGCCGTGGATGTCGGCACTCGACAACGTCGCGATCGGCCTCATCTATCGCGGCACGCGGCGCGCCGAGGCTCACGAGCGCTCGCGCGACTGGCTCGGGCGCGTCGGCCTCGCCGCGCACGGTCATCGCTATCCGCACCAGCTCTCCGGCGGCATGAAGAAGCGCGTCGCGCTCGCGCAGACGCTGATCATGGACCCGCAGATCCTGCTGATGGACGAGCCTTTCTCGGCGCTCGACGTGCAGACCCGGCAGCTGATGGAAAACGAGCTCCTCGACCTGTGGTCGGCCGATCGCAAGTCGGTCGTGTTCATCACTCACGACCTCGAGGAGGCGATCTCGCTCTCCGACCGTGTCGTGGTGCTCTCGGCAGGCCCGGGGACCCACCCGATCGGCGAATACCCGATCGATCTCCCGCGCCCGCGCGACGTCGCTGAGATCCGCCACACCCCGCGATTCGTCGAGCTGCACCGCGAGATCTGGCACCGCATGAAAGATGAAGTGATGAAAGGTTATGTGCAGAGCCAGCTGGTTTGAATGCGACGAGAAAGTGAGACTCCAGTGAACGATGACCGGTCCGTTCCCTCGCCCCGCGGCAGCGCGGAGAGCCAGCTTGTTTGAATGCGACGAGAAAGTGAGACTCCAGTGAACGATGACCGGTCTGTTCCCTCGCCCCGCGGCAGCGGGGAGAGGGCTAGGGTGAGGGGAGCGCTGTGAAACGCCTCTGGATCTACCAGGTCCTCCTCCTCCTCGCGATCTTCGGCGCGTGGTACGTCCTCACCGAGACCGAAATCCTCGCGCCCTTCTTCTTCGGCAAGCCGCTCGTCGTGCTCGAGAAGACGTGGGAATGGTTCGCGTCGGGGAAGATCTACAGCCACCTGGGCATCACGCTGCTCGAGACCGTGCTCGCGTTCGCGGTGGGAACGATCCTGGGGCTGATCGTCGGACTGTGGCTCGCGCTCTCGCCGATCGCGTCCGCGCTGCTCGATCCCTACATCAAGGCGGCGAACTCGATGCCGCGGGTCATCCTCGCGCCGATATTCGCGGTGTGGTTCGGGCTCGGCATCTGGTCGAAGGTGGCGCTCGGCGTCACGCTGGTCTTCTTCATCGTGTTCTTCAACGTCTACCAGGGCGTCAAGGAAGTGAGCCCGGTCGTGCTCGCGAACGCGCGCATGCTCGGCGCCACGTCGCGCGACCTGCTGCGCACGGTTTATCTACCGTCCGCGACGAGCTGGGTGTTTTCGAGTCTCCACACCTCGGTCGGCATGGCTTTCGTCGGCGCGGTGGTCGGGGAGTATCTCGGTTCGGCCGCCGGCGTGGGTTACCTCATCCTCCAGGCCGAAGCGGTGTTCGACATCAACACGGTGTTCGCGGGAATCCTGGTGCTCACCGCGTTCGCGCTCGTGCTCGACGGGGCGGTGAGCTTCGCGGAGAAACGGCTGCTGGTGTGGCGGCCGGCGGCGGGGGAGACGGAGCCGTTGTAATGGCCGCTTGTCCGCAACACTGCGCCTCCTGAACCCACCCGTACCCTGACCCTCCGGCCCTAACCCACCGCACCTTAACCCACCCCCACCCTAACCCTCCCCCTGAGGGGGAGGGAATGTTTTTGTCATCCGCGCCGCGGATAACTCTCCTTCCCCCCTCAGGGGGAAGGCCGGGATGGGGGTGGGTTTGAAGGAAGGCAGGCTACGGAGGGAAACCTTGGTTTCCCTCTGTTCGTTCACCGCCCCATTGGGTCCCGACGGGACCTTCAGGGGGAGGGTTAGGGTGGGGGTGGTTTCAAAGGACTGAGGCTATGGAGGGAAAACTTCGTTTCCTCGTCGTTCGTCAAATTGGATTCTGGCGCGTCGCCAGGATGACGGCACCGCCGGCGCCGTCAGATCCCCGTCGTTCTACCCACCGGCTCCGGCGCCACGCTATGCACCGCCGAGGGCGGGCCGTCGCTCGCGTCGGCGTTCACGCCCGCGCGCGGGCCGAGGAGCCCGAGCACGCCGATGATGATCAGGTACAGCGCGATGATGAAATTGAGCAGGCGGGGGATGAGCAGGATCAGTATGCCCGCGATGAGCGCGACCAACGGTCCTATGCTGAAGCTGAATGCCATGCGGGGCCTCCGAAACGGTGCGCGGACGGGCGCAACCCGGTATGGCGCTGAGCATTCGGCGTACCCGCATCGGGCGCCTCGCCGCGTTTCGCCGCCACTGCCGTTCCGCTACCATGGGCTCGTCGGTCCACCGGGAGCTCGCCATGGTCATCCGCGACATCCTCAACATGAAAGGCGGCACGCTCTATAGCATCGAGCCCGCGGGGTCGCTGCGCAACGCGGTCGCGCTGATGGTTCTGCACGACGTCGGCTCGTTGGTCGTGATGGACGGCAGCCGCATGGTCGGCATGCTCACATTTCGCGAGGTGCTCAAAGCCCTCGACGCTGCAGGCGACGTTGCGGCGCTCGCGGCGCGCGACATCATGGTCCGCGATCCGCTCTGCGGCAGTCCCGCCGACACGATCGATGAGCTTCGCGAGATGATGACTCGACACCACGTGCGCTACCTGCCGGTGAAGGACGGGGAAACCCTCCTGGGCGTGGTCTCGTTTCACGACGTCGCCAAAGCGGTGATCAAGGAAACGAGCATGGAGAACCGCCTGCTCAGGCGCTATATCGAAGCCGCGCCCGCCGACCTCGAAAAGCATTGATCGCGGCTTAAGCGCACTGGCGGGGGCGCCCGGCACATCCTAGAATCACCCGCGATAAACACGACGGCCGCGTAGAGCGGCCATGCGAATGAGGGGGCATGGTGCTCAAGTGGATCACAGGCGGCAAGGTCGACCATCCGCTCGCCGACATGAAACAGGCGCGCGCGCTCGTCGCCGAGCTGCCGCCGTACGACTCGGTCAAGGCGCTCGAAGAGATCACGCGCTGGCTCGAGTCGCTCGCGGAGGCCGAAGGTTTCAAGCTCGAACGCCTGTTCGAAGTGCTCGACCTGCTCGACACGACTGCGCGCAATCACCACCGGAAGCTCGTCCAGGACTACCTCGGGATGTCGCGCCAGCAGAAGTACCAGGAGAACAAGCTCTGGACCTGCGGCTTCCAGTTTTCGAAAGCGCTCTCGAACGCCTACCTGCGCTGCGTGACGCAGCACGAGAGCGGCGCGGCCGGCGCAGCGGCGATCCGCAAGCAGATCCCGCTGATCGTCGCGCGCGCGTTACGGTCGTTCGCGCTTCAGGTGAAGTGGACGATGCTGCGCTACGGACCTTTCGAGCCGGGACTGTGGACTGCGATCGGCGAGCTTTACGGCTATGCGCACAAGGGGGGTTACGCCAGGACGCCGCTCACGGTCTACCCGGGCGTCCACGGCAACAGCAGCGTCGAGCAGGACTATCTGAAGATCATGATGCTGTGGGCCTCCAGCGCCGACGTGCTGCCGCCGCTGAAGCAGGAAATCGCGGAGCGCACCGCGGCGCATCTCGCGAGCGCTTTCAGGCTCGAGGCCGCCCCGTTTCCCGGCGCGATCTATCGCTTCGATCCGTCGCAGAACCGGCCGCCGATGCGCCTCTTCGGCGGCCCATCCTCCGCTGAGGGCCTGACTTACTTCGGACCCGGAGAGGCCACTGCGAAGATCGCCCACGCCGCCGGGGTGCTCGAAAAAACCGGCGCGCTTCCCGCCGATTTCAACCTCGGCGGCGCGTATCCGTCGGACGTGGTGATCGGCGTTTTGCGTCACCTCGGCTCGTACTGGTCGGAAAAGCCGCCGTCGCGCGTGTCCGAGCGGCGTGCGGCGACCGCGCGAATCACGGTCGTTCCCGGTTATGGCCAGCTCGTCGACGAGCTCGAGCGCGAGGAGTCCGACGCGCTCAATTTCAGCGTCAGCGGCGCGGAAAGCTGGGTCGTGGAGAATATCAGCGACAACGGCTACGGCGCGCTCGTCCCGGCGACGACGACCGACTGGATACGCGTCGACGAGCTGATCGGCGTGCAGCTCGAAGGCACACCCGAGTGGGGGCTGGCGCTGGTGCGGCGCGTGGTTCGCGACGAGCAGCGTCAGTATCACGTGGGCATCGAGATCATCTCGCGCGCGGTGCGGCTGGTGCACGTCACTTTCGCCGTCGCGCGCGATCCGGAATGCGCGATCCTGCTGAACGCCGTCCCCGACGCCGAGGCCGAGCTCGGCCTCATCATGCGCGCGGGCCGTTTCGACGCCGGCCAGCAGATCGCGTTCACGCTCGACGGGCAGGAGCGCGTGCTGAACCCGTCGCGGATGATCGAAGCGGGGGATGATTTCGACTGGTCTGGCTACTCGTTGAGCAGCTAGACCGGTCGACGGTGAACGCCGAGGAGGGAAACCGATGGTCTCCCTCCTGGAATCTCCTTTCCTTCGGCTCGCGTTGCTTGCCCTCCGGCGGCGTGACCTCGCCGAGACGAACCACCCCCGTCCTTCGGTTATCATGGCGTTCGCCTTTTTCAAACCACCCCGAGGTCACCATGCAAGCATCGCTGCTTTTCAGCCGCATCGTCATGACTGCGTTCGTATCGATCTTCGCCGCTTCCGCGTTCGCGCAGGCGACGCCGGCCAGGAAGAAAGCCGACGAATTCACCCCGAGCGTCGGGCAGGAAGGCAAGGACGTGGTGTGGGTGCCGACTTCGCAGGCGCTGGTGAACCGCATGCTCGACATGGCGAAGCTCACCGCGAGCGACGTTCACTTCGATCTCGGCTCCGGTGACGGCCGCACGGTCATCACCGCGGCCAAGCGCGGCGCCAATGCGACCGGCGTCGAGTACAACCCGAACATGGTGGCGCTGTCGAAGCGCAACGCCCAGAAGGAAGGCGTCGGCGACAAGGCCAAGTTCATCCAGGGCGACATCTTCGAGACCGATTTCTCGAAAGCGACGGTCATCACCCTGTTCCTGCTGCCCGAGCTCAACGTGAAGCTGCGCCCGAAGATCCTCGACATGAAACCCGGCACGCGCGTGGTCTCGAACTCGTTCACGATGGGCGACTGGCAGGCTGACCAGACGCAGAACGCGACCGAGAAGGAAGGCTGCCAGTCCTACTGCACCGCGTACCTGTGGATCGTGCCGGCGAAAGTCGAAGGCAAATGGAAGCTGCCGAGCGGCGAGCTCGCGCTCAAGCAGACCTACCAGAACGTGACCGGCACGCTCGGCGCGGAGCAGGTGAAAGGTACGCTCAAGGCCGATGAGATCACCTTCACCGCGGGCGGCGCGCAGTACACCGGCAAGGTCAGCGGCAATACGATGACGGGGACGATGAAGAGCGGGAGCAACACGACGCCGTTTACGGCGAGTCGTTCGTAAGTCTTTTGCTGCCGCGCCTGCGGCAGCTAAAGACTTACGGTGTACGCCAAAGAGGGAAACCAAGGTTTCCCTCCTTGAACCTCCCTCCCTTCAAACCCACGTCCCTCCCGACTTCCCCTAAAAGCAGGGGAGAGTTGCAGGCGCGCTGCGCCTGTAGTCCCCTCCCCATCAGGGGGAGGGCTAGGGTGGGGGTGGGTTGGCGTTTAGGGTTTCACGCGAAACGCGTTACTGCGCACCCAGCACCTTCTTCAGCCACTGCGCGATATCGCGAATCTCCTCGAGCGCCACCGAGTGGGCCATCGGATACTCGTGCCACTCCACGGCATAGCCATGCTGCACGAGGACGTCGCGCGAGCGGGTGGCCATCTCGAAGGGGATCACCGAGTCCTGGGTGCCGTGCGCCATGAACAGGGGCGTGCCTCGATTCGCCTGCGCGGCTTCCTGCGGCAGGGTCTCGGCGAGCGGGAGGTAGGTCGACAGCGCCATCACGCCCGCGAGCTTTTTCGAGTAGCGCAGACCGGTCTGTAGTGCGACAGCGCCGCCTTGGGAGAAGCCCGCGAGCACGATGTTGCCGGGAGCTATGCCTCGCGCAACCTCGCGCTCGATCAGGGCTTCGATCAAAGCCTGCGACGCTCTCACGCCTTTCTCGTCCGCCTGCCTGGAGCGGCCTTCGAGGTCGCCCGATTTCACGTCGTACCACGCGCGCATCACGTAACCGTTGTTGATGCTCACCGGCTGCATCGGCGCGTGCGGGAAGACGAAGCGGATCGCGGGCGCGCCCGACAGGTCGAGCTCCTGCACGATGGGCACGAAGTCGTTGCCGTCCGCGCCGAGGCCGTGCATCCAGATGACGGCGGCGGCAGGTTTGTCGCCGGTCTCGATTTCGATCGATTCGAGAAGTTTTTCAGTCATGATGTTCCATCTGTTTTCGGACGTATCGCCGACTTCGGCCTGAAAGCTTTCACGACGTCGTCGTTGGTTTCGATGTACGGCCCGCCGATGAGGTCGATGCAGTAAGGCACCGCGGCGAAGATGCCGCTCTGAAGCGTTTTGCCTTCGGCGTCCTTCAACCCTTCGAGGGTTTCGCGGATCGCTTTGGGCTGTCCCGGCAGGTTGATGATGAGCGCCTGCTTGCGGATGACCGCGACCTGCCGCGACAGGATCGCGGTCGGCACGAACTTGAGACTCACCTGGCGCATCTGCTCGCCGAATCCGGGCATCTCCTTGTCGCCGACCGCGAGCGTCGCTTCGGGAGTGACGTCGCGCCGCGCCGGCCCGGTGCCGCCGGTGGTGAGCACGAGGTGACACCCTTCGTCATCGACGAGGGATTTCAGCGTCGCTTCGATCACCGGCTGCTCGTCGGGAATGAGGCGTGTGATCGTGCTCCACCGGGGCGCGGCCAGCGCGCGCGTGAACCACTCCTCGAGCGCCGGTATGCCTTCGTCCTTGTAAACCCCTTTGGACGCACGGTCGCTGATCGAGACCAGGCCGATCAGGAGTTCTTCGTTAAGTGCCATCAACGTGGGTCCTTGGTTCTTATCAACAGCAATGCGTCAGCGGTGAGGCGTGAGGCGCGAGGGGTGAGGGGTGAGGCGTGAGGGGTGAGGCGCGAGGCGTGAGGCGCGAGGCGCGAGGCGCGAGGCGCGAGGGTGAGGCGTGAGGCGCGAGGCGACGCGTCGCGGTGTGTCCGGGGACGAACGCTTTTTCAGCACGCCTCACCCCTCACGCCTCACTCCTCACGCTTTTCAACAATAGTGTCATTCAGGAGCTGAAAAAGCGCCCGATAGCTTTTCGGCGCCTGGTGCGCTGCGCGCTCGCGCGCGGCGTTGCGGATGAGCAGCCGCGTCTGCGCGACGTCGATCTGCGGGTACGTGTTCACCAGCTCGGTGAGCGCGGCGTCGTCTTCGAGGAGCCGCGTGCGCCAGCGCTCGAGCATGTGCAGCCTCGCGGTGTGCGCATGCGACACCGCCTTGTAGGCGTCGATGCTCGCGCGGATCGGCTCGGGGTCGAGGTGGCGCATGAGCTTGCCGATGTACTGCATCTGCCTGCGGCGCGCTTCGTCGAGCCGCGTCATCTGGCGTACGTCCATGACGGCGTCGCGCAGGTTTTCGGGCAGCTCGACCGAGGCGAGCTGTTCTTCACTCAGCCCGACCAGCTCGGTGCCGAGGTCCTGCAGCGCGTGCATGTCGCGCTTTCGTTGCGATTTACTGGGGAGGTCGTCAGTCATGCGGAAGTGATGCGGGGATGAGCTGATATGATACTAGGACGCAGGATTCAGGATGCAGGATTCAGTTGCTGGCGTCGTTCGCGAACCATCGGGCAGGCCCCGGTATTGCGTGCGGCGCGTAATGGCAGCTCGCCTGGACGCTGAATTCTGATCGCTGAATCCCGTCCACTGAATCCCGCCCACCGAATCCTGACTCCCGCCCTCAATATGCCTTCTTCCCACTTTTCCTACACTGACGACACACTGCGCGAGCTCGCGACGACGATCCTCGATTACGCGAAGAGCCGCGGCGCGACAGCGACCGAGGCCGAGGTGAGCGAAGGCTTCGGGCAGACCGTGACCGTCCGCCGCGGCGAAGTCGAGACGATCGAATACAACCGCGACAAAGGCATCGGGGTCACGATTTACTGCGGGCAAAAGCGGGGCCACGCGAGCAGCTCCGATTTTTCGCCGCAGGCGGTGCGCGACACGGTCGATGCGGCGCTGTCGATCGCGACTTTCACCGCGCCCGACGAGGCGGCCGGCCTCGCCGATCCGGACCTCATCGCGCGCGACATCCAGGACCTCGACCTGTGGCACCCGTGGGACCTTCCGGTCGAGCGCGCGATCGAGCTTGCGAAGATCGCCGAAGACGCGGGCTTCGCCGTCGACAAGCGCATCAGCAATTCGGAAGGCGCGACGGTCTCGACCCAGGAATCGCAGTTCATCTACGCCAACTCGCTCGGCTTCCTCGGCGGTTACCCCAACTCGCGCCACGGCGTCTGGTGCTCGCTCATCGCGGGCAAAGGCGACGAGATGCAGCGCGACGACTGGTACGAGACCGTGCGCGACCCGCTCGAGCTCGCGCCGCCCGAAACGGTCGGCCGGCGCGCGGGCGAGCGGGCGATCCAGCGGCTCGGCGCGCGCAAGATCGCGACCACGACCGCGCCTGTGCTGTTCGAAGCGCCGATCGCCTCGGGGCTGCTCGGGCACTTCGTGTCGGCGGTGAGCGGCGGCAGCCTCTATCGCAAGTCGTCGTTCCTGCTCGACAGCCTCGGCAAGCAGGTCTTTTCTCCGCTGGTGCAGATTGCAGACGTGCCCGACATTCCCAAAGGCCTTGCGAGCAGCCCTTTCGACGAAGAAGGCGTGGCCACCCACAGGCGCGAGGTCGTGAAGGATGGCGTGGTGCAGGGCTATTTCCTCAGCAGCTACTCGGCGCGCAAGCTCGGGATGAAATCCACGGGCAACGCCGGCGGCAACCACAACCTCATCCTCACCGACACCGGCGAGGATTTCGCGGCGCTGCTGAAGAAGCTCGACCGCGGCCTGCTCGTGACCGAGCTCATGGGGCAGGGCGTGAACTCGGTGACGGGCGATTATTCGCGCGGCGCCGCGGGATACTGGGTCGAGAACGGACAGCTCGCGTACCCGGTGCAGGAGATCACGATCGCGGGCAACCTGAAGGATATGTTCCAGGGCATCGTCGCCGCCGGCGCCGACGTGAGCCGCCGCGGCTCACGCCAGTGCGGCTCGATCCTCATCGACCGCATGACGATAGCGGGCGACTAGCGGCCGTCGTGCCGGGCGTGTCGAAGCACGAACAGCACCGTTCCCCTTCGACCGCGGCGCAGCGCGCCTGGCTCAGGGCGAACGGACTTTTGCGCCGTGAATCAGGTCGTGCGGCATCCGTCCGGAGCCCGTGGTTCGGGACGAGCCGGCGAGGGCTCGATCCGCGATCCCTGTCGATCTTCAACACGTTTGAAAATGGATCCTGGCCTGCGCCAGGATGACGGCTTGGGAGGCTAAAACCGCTCGCCCGCCACGGCCAGCCGGCGCTCGAGCGCGTGGGCTTTCATCGAGTGCCGCAGCGCCATGTTGCGCAGCCACGCGTGGTAGCGCTCGCGCCGATACGAGCGCACGACGGGAATGCTGTACGAATTCGCCTGGCGCCGGTGGTACGCTATGCGCGCCTGCAGCCAGCGGGTTTTCAGCTTGAGCAATGTGGTGGAGATAGTCATCGCTGCCGATTTCAGCAAATTCCGCGCCCAATGTCACGTGAACAGACGCCGGTCTGATTTGTGGGGACAGACCCCGGGTTTGCTTGGTTCTGCTTCGCAGGGGGCTGTCCCCGGTTTAGCAGGGGCCTAACCCCGGTTTTTGGTTGTTTTGTTCTACACGGGTCTGTCCCCGATTCGCTCCAGGGAGAACCATTGAAACGACGCGACTTCATAAAAACCGCCGGCCTCGGCGCCGCCACCACCGCGGTCGCCGCCCCGGCCCTCGCCCAATCGCACCCCCAAGTGCGCTGGCGCATGGCGTCGAGCTTCCCGAAAAGCCTCGACACCCTCTACGGCACCGCCGAGATGATCGCGGGCCGGGTCTCGCGCCTGACCGAAGGCCGCTTCGAGATCCGCGTCTTCGCGGGCGGCGAAATCGTCCCGCCGCTGCAGGTGCTCGACGCCGTGCAGAACGGCACGGTCGAATGCGGCCAGAGCGCGAGCTACTACTACATCGGGAAGAACCCCGCGCTCGCTTTCGACACCGCTTTGCCTTTCGGCATGAACGCGCGCCAGCAGAACGCGTGGATGTACTACGGCGGCGGACTGCAGCTCACGCGCGAGATGTTCAGCCGCTACAACATCGTCAACTTCCCGTGCGGCAACACCGGGACCCAGATGGCGGGCTGGTATCGCAAGGAGATCAAGTCGGTCGCGGACCTGAAAGGCCTGAAGATGCGCGTCGCGGGGCTTGCCGGCATGATCCTCGAGAAGCTCGGCGTGGTGCCGCAGCAGATCGGCGGCGCCGACATCTATCCCGCGCTCGAGAAAGGCACGATCGACGCCGCGGAGTGGGTCGGCCCTTATGACGACGAGAAGCTCGGCTTCTACAAGGTCGCGAAGTACTACTACTACCCCGGGTGGTGGGAAGGCTCGGCGCAGCTGTCGATCTACGTCAACTCGAAGCAGTGGGCGTCGCTGCCCAAGCCCTACCAGGAAGCGCTCGAAGTCGCGTGCGCCGAAGCCAACATCAACATGATGGCGCGCTACGACGCAAAGAACACCGAAGCGCTGCGCAAGCTCGTGAACGCCGGCGCGCAGCTGCGCGCTTTTCCGCGTCCGGTCATGGAGGCGTGCTACAACGTCGCGCAGGACCTGTATGCCGAGTTCTCCGCGAAAAGCCCCGAGTTCAAGAAGATTTACGGCTCGTGGAGCCAGTTCCGCGACAACCAGTACCTGTGGTTCAGGGTCGCGGAGAACACCTTCGACAACTTCGTGTATTCGATCAAGAAGAAGTAAACCCGCTAGAATCGGAGCGTCAGGAGCGTTCCCAACCCATGTATTCCCTCAAAGACACCCTCGAGACAGCCGACCCCGAAGTCTGGCGCGCGATAGAGCAGGAGTATCGCCGCCAGGAAGAACACATCGAGCTGATCGCCTCGGAGAATTACGCGAGCCCGCGCGTGCTGCACGCCCAGGGTTCGGTGCTCACCAACAAGTACGCCGAAGGCTATCCCGGCAAGCGCTATTACGGCGGATGCGAGTACGTCGACGTCGCCGAGCAGCTCGCGATCGATCGCGCCAAATCGCTTTTCGGCGCCGGCTACGCCAACGTGCAGCCGCACTCGGGCGCGCAGGCGAACCAGGCGGTCTTCTACGCCACCCTGCACCCCGGCGACACTGTCCTCGGCATGTCGCTCGGCCACGGCGGCCACCTGACGCACGGCGCGTCGGTCAACATGAGCGGACGCTATTTCGACGCGGTCACCTACGGGCTCGACCCCGAGACCGAAGCGATCGATTACGCCGAAGTCGAGGAGCTCGCGCACGTCAAGAAGCCCAAGCTCATCGTCGCCGGCGCTTCGGCGTATTCGCTCGTCATCGACTGGAAGCGCTTTCGCACGATCGCCGATCGAGTCGGCGCGCTCTTCATGGCCGACATGGCGCACTACGCCGGCCTCATCGCCGCGGGCCTGTATCCGAGCCCCGTCGGCATCGCCGACTTCGTCACCACGACGACGCACAAGACCCTGCGCGGTCCTCGCGGCGGCCTCATCCTGTCAGGCGCGCAGCACGAGAAAGTCATCAACTCGGCGGTGTTCCCGGGCCTGCAGGGCGGACCGCTGATGCACGTGATCGCAGCCAAGGCGGTGTGTTTCAAGGAAGCGTCGACCCGCGAGTTCAAGGCTTACCAGGAGCAGGTGCTCGACAACGCGCGAGTGATGGCGAAAGTCATGCAGGAGCGCGGTTTTCGCATCGTCTCGGGGCGCACCGACTGCCACCTCTTCCTCGTCGACCTCCGAAGCAAGAACCTCACGGGCCGCGACGCCGAAGCTGCGCTCGGCCGCGCGCACATCACGATCAACAAGAACTCGATTCCGCACGACCCGCAGAAGCCTTTCATCACCAGCGGCATCCGCGTCGGCTCGCCGGCGATGACTACTCGCGGCATGAAAGAGCTCGAGGCCGAGCTCCTCGCCAACCTGATGTGCGACGTGCTCGAATCGCACCAGGACGAAGGCGTGCTGAGCCGCGTCGCCGGAGAAGTGAAGAGGCTTTGCGAGAAGCACCCGGTGTACGGCTAACCGCAGGGATGAAGGCGGAGGGATGAGGGATGAAGAGAGGGCATGAGGGCGGACGGATG
>JAQGNC010000310.1 GCA_028292065.1 Betaproteobacteria bacterium | reverse complement strand
GCCCACCCAGGAAGAAGTCGCCGACGTCATGAAGTTCGCGACCGATCCCGAGATGTTCAAGAAAGTGTTCGGGGCTTTCAAGGAAGGCAATCCGCTGTGGGACGAGATCCCGGCTGCGGTCGGCGCGACTTACCAGTGGCAGGAGAAGTCGACTTACGTGCGCCATCCCCCGTACTTCGACGGCTTCGGCATGCAGGCGGGAACGGTCTCGGACGTCAAGGGCGCGCGAGTGCTCGGCATCTTCGGCGATTCGATCACCACCGACCACATCAGCCCGGCCGGCGGCATCCGCCCGAGCTCTCCCGCAGGCAAGTATCTGCAGGAGCGAGGCGTCGCAGTGAGCGATTTCAACACCTACGGCGCTCGCCGCGGCAACCACGAAGTGATGATGCGCGGAACTTTCGCGAACGTGCGCATCAAGAACCTCATGCTCCCCGGCACCGAAGGCGGCATCACGATCCACCAGCCTTCGGGCGAGCAGATGCCGATCTACGACGCGGCGATGAAGTACAAGGCTGAAGGCGTGTCGTCGGTCGTGTTCGGCGGCGACGAATACGGCCAGGGCTCGTCGCGCGACTGGGCGGCCAAAGGCCCCCAGTTGCTCGGCGTCAAGGCGGTGATCGTGCGCAACTTCGAGCGCATCCACCGCGCGAACCTGGTGTTCATGGGCGTGCTGCCGCTGCAGTTCAAGGACGGCGCGACCGCCCAGTCGCTGAACATCGACGGCTCGGAGAAGATCGACATCATAGGCATCGAGGCGGGCATCACCCCGATGCAGGACGTGACGATGGTCATCACGCGCAAGGACGGTAAGTGCGAGACCGTGCCGCTGCGCCTGCGTATCGATACGCCGATCGAGGTCGATTACTACAAACACGGCGGTATCCTGCCGTATGTTCTGCGCGAACTGCTTGCGCAGAACGACGGACAGGCTCCCGCCATGGCGCGGTAAACGAACAGAGGGAAACCAAGGTTTCCCTCCGTAACCTCCTTTCCTTCGGTTCGCTCCCGCTCACGTCCGCTGGACCGCTAATCGTGTAAGATTTCCGCTTCGATCCCGCGCCCACCCGGCGCGGTTCGTCCCGCAGGCCGGCATCCAAAAGATGCCGGCCTGTTTTTGTACAGGGATCTTTAGGTCGCAAGCCGCGGCTCGTCTTCCGCGGCCGGACAATCGACCGGCGCCATCGGCACCGGCACCGGCACCGTCGCGCCGACGGGGAGTTCAGCGAGTGTCGCCTCCGCGCCACGACGCGTCGCGGCAGCAACCTTCACGCTGCAGAAACGTGAGCCGATGTTCTGATGCGCCTCGACCCGACGGAAAAAGGCCGGCTAACGCCGGCCTTTTCTTTTCGTGCTCGTGCGGTACGCGTTATTTGCCGGCCGTGCCGCTGCCCGACGAGTTGGTTCCGCCGGCCGCCACACCTTTGCCTGCCGCGGCGCTTGGCGCCTTGCTCGCGGGCGTCGAGGTGTCCTGCGTACCCGGCGGCGTGCCCGCAGTGCCGCGCCGCGACGGGCCGTCCTGGACCAGGCAGTTCTCCGAATTCGCGTTGCGATCCGAGCACGACGGGTCGGCGTAAGTGCGCGAGCCGCTGTCGGCTGCATGTATCGGTGATGCGCAGACAACGAGCAGGCCCGCAACTGCAACGATCAGCGTTCTCATGGTTGTTCTCCTGAAAGGCGGTATAACGCAGCCGAGTATAGCAGCGCGTACAATAGCGTCGATTTGAAGCCGACGGGATCCATAGTGAACGACCTGATAGAGAAGCTGCGGGCGGCCGTAGGGCCGCAAAACGTGCTCACCGAGCCTGCCGACGTCGAGCCTTACGTGCTCGACTGGCGCGGCGTCTATCGCGGCGAGACGCCCGCGGTCGTGAGGCCGGGCAGCACCGAAGAAGTCGCCGCGGCGGTCAAGGCGTGCGCAGACGCGGGCAACGCCATCGTCCCGCAGGGCGGCAATACCGGCATGTGCATGGCGTCGGTGCCCCGCGCGGGCCGCAGCGACATCGTGCTTTCGCTCGGGCGCATGAACCGGATCCGCGAAGTCGACGGGCTCAACAACACGCTCACGGCCGAAGCCGGCGCGGTGCTCGCGAACATCCAGCAGGCCGCCGCCGGCGCCGACCGCCTGTTCCCGCTCAGCCTCGGGGCGGAAGGCAGCTGCACCATCGGCGGCAACCTCTCGACCAATGCCGGCGGCGTGAACGTGCTCCGCTACGGCAATACGCGCGACCTCGTGCTCGGGCTCGAAGTCGTGCTGCCCGACGGACAGATCTGGAGCGGCCTGCGCGGTTTGCGCAAGGACAATACCGGGTACGACCTCAAACATCTTTTCATCGGCGCCGAAGGCACGCTGGGCATCATCACGGCCGCGGTGCTGAAAGTGTTTCCGCGGCCGAGCGCATCGGCGACTGCGTGGGCCGCGGTGAAGGACCCCGAAGCCGCGCTCGAGCTGCTCGCCCTGCTCCGCCGTCACTGCGGGGATCGCATCAACGCGTTCGAGCTCATCTCGCGCAACTGTCTCGAGCTCGTGCTCGAGCACATTCCGGGCACGCGCGACCCGCTGCCGGCGCCGAACGAATGGTACGTGCTCACCGAGCTCGCGGATTCGCACGGTGGCGACGCACTTCGCAGTGAGCTCGAGCGCGCGCTCGAAGCCGCGATGGAAGACGGTCTGGTGCTCGACGTGACGATCGCCGAAAGCAGCGCGCAGGCGCAGGCGCTGTGGAAGATCCGCGAGACCATACCGGAAGCGGCCAAAGGCGAAGCGGCAATGCTGTACCGGCACGACATCGCGGTGGCGGTGAGCGCGATCCCGCGTTTCATCCGCGAAGCGCGCGAGGCCCTCGAGACGCGCTTCCCCGGCGCGAACCTGATCTGCTTCGGCCATCTCGGCGACGGCAACCTGCACTACAACGTGTTCATCCCCGGCCGCGCGCGCGCCGACGCGGCCGCGCGCGAAGCGCACGACGTCACCGATCTCGTCTACGACCTCGTGCAGGGTTACGGCGGCAGCTTCAGCGCGGAGCACGGCGTGGGACTCGCGAAAGTCGCAGAGCTGAGGCGCTACAAGAGCCCGGTCGAGCTCGAGCTCATGCGCTCGATCAAGCGCACGCTCGACCCCAAAGGGCTGATGAATCCGGGCAAGGTGCTGTAAGCCCTGTAGCGCAGGCGCCCCGCCTGCAGCAGTC
>JAQGNC010000302.1 GCA_028292065.1 Betaproteobacteria bacterium | reverse complement strand
TGGCATCGCCGCCTTTGGCCTTGTCGGCGCTTTTCGCCATGCCTTTGTCGCCGCTCTTGTCGCCGCTCTTCGCCGCGCCTTTGTCGCTCTTGGCCGCGCCGGTGTCGCTCTTCATCGCGTCACCTTTTTTTGCATCGTCCGCCGCGTACGCGCCGGCAACCGCCAACGACATGAAACCGGCCACCAATGCCACGATAAGCTTTTTCATCTCCCTGCCTCCTTTTATGATTACGGCATGTCCGCCGCGGGGCAAAGCCTACCACCGAAGCTCAGGAACCGCTATACCAGTTGTAGCCCTGGTCTTCCCAGTACCCGCCGGGATAGTCGTTAGTCACGAAGAGCGCGGTGACGTGCTTGGGGTTCTTGAAGCCGAGCTTGGTCGGCATCCTGAGCTTCATCGGGAAACCGAATTCCGCCGGCAGGACCTGGTCAGCGAATCGCAGCGTAAGCTGGGTCTGCGGGTGCAGTGCAGTCGCCATGTCGATGCTCGTCGAGTAGTCGTCGGCACACCTGAAGCCGACGTATTTCGCGGTGGTGTCGGCGCCGATCCGCTGTAGGAAATCGCTGAAGCGCACCCCGCTCCACTTGCCGATCGCGCTCCAGCCTTCGACGCAGATGTGGCGCGTCACCTGGGAAGTCTGCGGCAGCGCGTAGAGCTCGGTGAGGGTCCACGGTTTTTTCTCCCGCACCAGGCCGCCGACTTCGAGCCGCCACGTGCCCGCATCGACGCGGCGCACTTCCTCCACGCCGTAGTACGCGTTGAACGGGAACGGCCTGGTGATCGCGGACTCCGGGAATTCGGGCGCGAGACGGTTCGGATCGAACAGCCACGCCTGGGCGCCGTCGTTCCAGCGCGACATCGCGTTGAGCACTTTCTGGACCGAATCGCGGTTCGTCACGTCGCAGCCGCTGAGCAGCGTCAGCGCGCCCAGGCTCAAACCGCGCTTCATGAAGAGGCGGCGCTGCAGGCTCGCGATGTCGCGCGCCGAAAAGTCCTCGAGGCTGGTGGCCATCGTGCGGCGTTTCATGTCGTGCCTCCCTTGATCTTGACGCGCCCGGTGAACATCGACGGCAGCGTCCTGGGCACCAGCAGCACCATCGCGACGTGCACCACGACGAACAGCACCAGCGCGGCCATCGCGAAGAAATGCACGAGGCGCGCGCCTTCGTAGTCCCCCATCAGCACCCCGAGCGCATGGAACTGCACCGGTTTCCAGACGACGAGCCCCGACGCGACGAGCGCGAGCAGGATGGCGATCGCGCCGAGATACGCGGCGCGCTGGGCCGCGTTGTAGACCGAAAGGTCGTCGTGCACGAGCCGGCCGCGCAGTGCATCGCGAACGTCGCGGAAAACAGCCGAAGGATTGAGCGGCAGGAGTTTGCGGCGCAGGTGGCCCGACACGATCCCATACACAAGATAGATCACGCCGTTCACCGCGAGCAGCCACATCGCGGCGAAGTGCCACTGGATCGCGCCGGCGAGCCATCCGCCGAGGGTGAGCTCACCCGGGAACCTGAATCCGAACAGCGGCGACGCGTTGTAGATGCGCCAGCCCGACGCGACCATGATCAGGATGGCGAAAGCGTTCACCCAGTGGGTGACGCGCACGAGCAGCGGGTGGAGCCTGATATAAGCGGGATCGGCCGCGATCATGATGCCCTCCTTACTGCGCCTGCAGGAGCTTTAACGCCGGCGCGATCGCTTCGTCCGCGATGCGCGCGAGCTCGTCGGCCGTGCGGTTCTGTATCGGGTGCGGCACGTAGACGATTCCCGGCTCGAAGCCGAGCGCTTTGGACTGCACCTCGACGGCGTCCGCGAACTCCTCGGTCACCACCGAAACACCCGGTATCCCGCGTCCGTCGAGATTCATGAGGTCGTGCAGACTGCACGACGTGCACGAGCCTCAGTCGGACAGCGCGATCAGCACCGCGTCGGCTTCGGTCACGACGCGCTGTATGACTTCGACCGGCGCGACTTTCGCGTTCGTCGGTTTGGCGTAGCGCAGCGTCTTCAGCCCCCGCTCGTGCAGACGCTTCTCGACCTGATCGAGAAACTCGTTGCTGCGAGTCTTGCCGATGTCGAAAAGACCGATCGTCAGTCCCTCGAGCGACGCCGGCGGTTGCACGCGCGGACGTTTGATGGCGGTCGTTTCTGCCGTGGGATCACGTAACCAATTCATCGTTACCTCCTGACTTATATGAGGAGGGGCCCAGCAAACCAAACCCACCCCCACCCTAACCCACCCCCTGAGGGGGAGGGAATTTTGTCATCCGCGGCGCGGATAACTCTGACCTTCCCCCTGAGGGGGAAGGAGAGTTTTTGCAGGCGCGCTGCGCCTGTAGTCCCCTCCCCTTCAGGGGGAGGGTTAGGGTGGGGGTGGGTTTGGCCCTTCACCCTTCACCCTTCACCCTTCACCCTTCACCCTTCACTCCTTCACCCTTCACTCCTTCACCCTTCACTCCTTCACCCTTCACTGCTTCACTCACTCACGCACTTCCCTAGTCACCGGCTGCAGCTCCAGCCGATTCCTTCCCGCCAGCCATCCCGGCAATATCGCCGAGAACAGCCCCGCGGCGCCGCCTGCACGCACGACGAGCAGGCCGTCTTCGTGGAACTTCGGCACTGCTTCGTCAGCGCGCGCCTGCGGCACACCTTCGCCGACGCCGTCGAGACCGGCGAGGATGTCTTTGCCGGGACGGATCGTCGCCTCATACAGCGCGCGCTCGATCCTTCTCCGGTCCCAGCCCGCTTCGCGGTAGATGCGGTAGTGCTCGGGCGAGAGCACGACCACGGCGCGCGCCGACTGCACCAGGCGCGGATGGCCGATTTTCACGAGCGCGAGCCCGAGCGATCGCGACAGGCCTTCGGGCGTTCGGGTCTTCTGGTCGACGAAAGCTTCGACGCCGTGGCCCTGGAACAAAGTGACTGTCGATGCATCGCGCGAGTAGCCGCGCGAGACCGAGAGCGGCTCCCACGACGGATCGGATTCGTCTTCGGCGAAGCACAGCGTGAACTTGCTTGGGCTGCCGAGCGTTGCGCGATCGGCTTCGCCGGGCCTGCCGCCGCCGACGTTGCGCACGATGAGATTCAGCGCGCGGCCGATCGTGGCGTTCGCGCGGTTACCCTGCCCCAGCGCGTTGATCCGCGAGTTCATGCCGATCCTGCGCGCGACGGGACCGTTCACGATGATGATCGGGCTCGAGAAGTAGGTCGTCGCGAGGACGCCGTGCAGCGTGAACACCGGCTCGAGCGCGGCTTCGAGCGCCGCGAGCAGCACCGGCATGTATTCCGGCTTGCATCCGGCCATCACCGCGTTGATCGCGACTTTCTCGACCGTGCACGGCGCGAGATACGGCGGTATCTCGCCGACGAGCTCGAAGGGATTGCGCGTCGTGCCGGCCAGCATGCGCAGCACGCGCTCGTCGGTCGGCGGCGTGACCGGAAGCCCGTCGGTCCAGCCGCGCTCGAAGCAGAGCTCGGCCGGATCGGTGTTGTCGTCGAACTCGATACGGCGCGCGACGAGCGTGCCGCCGCGGTGTCTCGCTTCCAGTCGCTCGGCCACCCCGGGCTCGAGTGAGAGCGATCCTCAGCCAGGCCGCATGAGCGGCAGGTCTTCGCCCAGGTTCTCGATGCCGGTGAGTCGCCGCCACGCCGCGCGATCCCATCCGAGCACGCGCTCGACTTCGCGGCCGTGCTCGAAGCGGATCAGCGTCGGCGTCGCTTCGATCCGGTTCAACCACGAGCGGTCGAGGTCGCGATCGTCGATCACCTCGACGCCTCGCGGGAACTGCGGGTCGTCCTGCGACACCGCGCGGAATCCGGGCACGGCACGTGCAACTTCCCCCATTTGCGGCTCGATCAGCGTGCACGTGGGGCACGCGCGCTTGACGAACGCAACCAGCCCGTCCAGCGGCGCGTCGTGCGCCGCGATACGATCCGACACTGATGAATCCGGGGATGAAGAGGCGGATTGCGACATGGTTTGTTCCCGCAACGTGCTCAGGTTCCCGCTAGTCTAACCGATGATGAATCCAGCCTTTACCGCACTCGTCGCAGTCGCATTACTGTCGGCGCTCGGCGGCTGCGCCGGTGACATGCGCTGGAGCAAGCCCGGCGCGGATGCAGCGTCGGTCTCGCGGGATATGGACGATTGCCGCGGCAACGCACTGCGCCACGCCGCGCCGCAGGGCCCCGGCGTGCCGACGCAGGATGGCCCGGTGCTCGATCGCGGCGCGACGACGATGTCTACGCGTCCGGGCGGGAACTCGAACGAGCGATTCATCGCAGAACACGAGGACGTGAGGCTCTGCATGCTGCGCAGGGGCTATCAGCTCGCGCCTGCGAGCTGATAGCCGAACCGAGACGCGGCCGCGAGCACGCGCGGTGTATGATCTTTCGATCAGCCGCCCAGGCGCATGCCGCGGCAAAACCGTGTCGGAGATCTGGCGATGGGCGCGCGAGGGTCGGGCAGCACTTCTCGGGGGACAGCCGATAACCGCGTGAGCCGTCGCTCGGCGCTGAAGGTCGCCGCCGGCCTGCTCCTCGCGGCAGCTCCGGCATGGTCTGCGGCACCCACTTCAGGCTCGGGCACTTCGATGACGACACGAAAAATTCCCAGTAGCGGCGAAGCGTTGCCGGTGGTCGGCCTCGGCACCTGGCAGACGTTCGATGTCGGCCCGCAGGCGTCTGAGCGCCCAGCGCTCAAGGAAGTGCTGCAGGCGCTGGTCGAGCGCGGCGGCAAGCTCGTCGATTCTTCTCCGATGTACGGCGAGGCCGAGCGCGTGACCGGCGATCTCACTGCCGATCTCGGGCTTCGCGACCGGCTGTTTCTCGCGACCAAGGTATGGACGAGCGGCCGCGACGCGGGAATCCGCCAGATGGAGCAATCGATGAAGCTCATGCGCGCCAAGCGCATGGATCTCATGCAGATCCACAACCTCCTCGATTACGAGACCCACACGAAAACGCTGCGCGAGTGGAAATCCGCCGGGCGCGTGCGCTACATCGGCATCACCCACTATCACTCGGGCGCGTTCCGCGAGCTCGAGCGCCTGGTGAAGACGAAGCAATACGATTTCGCGCAGTTCAACTTTTCCATGGCCGAGCGCGAAGCCGAGGAAAGGCTGCTGCCCGCGTGCGCCGAGAGCGGAACGGCCGTGATCATCAACCGGCCGTTCGCCGAATCGAGCCTGTTCGGCCGCGTCAAAGGCAAGAGCCTCCCGCCGTGGGCGGCGGATTTCGACTGTTCGAGCTGGGCCCAGTTTTTCCTGAAGTGGATACTCGGCAACCCCGCGGTGACGTGCGTCATCCCCGCGACGCGGCGCCGCGCGCACATGGAAGACAACGCACAGGCCGGCACGGGCAGGCTGCCCGATGCGCAGACGCGACAGCGCATGCTCGAATACCTCCAGCAGGTGTAAACACGCCGAGCTCGCGATGAGATTCATCTCGCCTACGCTGCTGTGGCTGTTCGTGGCGGTGCCGCTGCTCGTCGCGCTGTACCTGCTGATGCTCAGGCGCCGCAAGCCCGCGGCAGTGCGCGTGGCGAGCATCGACGTCATCCGCGAAGCACTCGGCGGCGCGCAGCGCATAAGGCGCCATCTGCCGCCGCTGCTGCTGCTCATCGCGCTCGCCACGATGCTCGTCGCGGTCGCCCGGCCGACCGCTTTCATCACGCTGCCTTCCGAGCAGCGCACGATCGTGCTCGCGATCGACGTCTCGCTCAGCATGCGGGCGACCGACGTCGAACCGAGCCGCATCGCAGCCGCGCAGGAAGCGGCGAAAGCGTTCATCAACGAGCAGCCCGGCGACGTGCGCATCGGCATCGTCTCGTTCGCGGGAACCGCGCTCCTCGTCCAGGCGCCGACCCAGAACCGCGAAGATCTCATCAATGCGATCGATCGCCTCGACCTGCAGCGCCATACCGCGATCGGCAGCGGCCTCATCATGGCGCTCGCGACGATCTTTCCGGACGCCGGGATCGATCTCGAGTCGATGATCTTCGGTGCGGCCACTCGCGACACCGGGCGCGGCGTCGCCATCGAGCAAGCGGGAAAAAGCCAGACCAAGACGGTCGCGCCGGTGCCGCCGGGCTCTTATCCGTCCGCCGCCATCATCCTGTTGAGCGACGGCCGCCGCACCACCGGCCCCGACCCGATGGAAGCCGCGAAAATGGCCGCCGATCGCGGTGTGCGCGTTTTCACCGTGGGCCTCGGCAGCGCGCAGGGCGGCATGGCGGGATTCGAAGGCTTCTCGATGTACATGCGCTTCGACGAAGAAGCGCTCAAGGCGATCGCGGAAGTGACTCGCGGCGCGTACTTCTCCGCCGCGAGCGCCGCTGAGCTGAAGAACGTCTACCAGGAGCTCAACACGCGCTTCATGCTCGAGAAGAAGGAAACCGAAGTGAGCGCGCTCTTCACCGCGATTGCCGCGCTGCTCGCAGTCGTCGCCGCGACCTTGTCGGTGCTCTGGTCGCCGCGCCTCGCGTAAGGTCGGTGTAAGCCCGCACACGCACGGCATACCCATTGCGTGCCGCCCCGCATGCCCTTTCCTGCACACGTTCGGGGCGCGCTTCAGGGGCGGCCGCACGCGATAAGGGCATGCACGCATGCCGACACGCAGCCTGCGCTCGTGCGTTCGCCCGCACCACGCGTCTGGCGCGCATCGTGCTAATGCGGTGACTGGTCGCTACAGCATTGCGCGTAAGGAAGCTTCAGGAGGAGTCCGCCGCGCTCGAGGGCACCATGACGTTTCTATCGCGCGATTTACTCTGGCTGCTGCTTGGGGTGCCGTTGCTCGTCGGCACCTACGTTCTTCTGCTCAGGCGGCGCATGCAGGTGCTGGTCTGGACCGATCTTTCGATGGTGCGCGAAGCCGCGGCACGCACGACACAGTGGCGCCGCCACGTGCCCGCGTCGCTGCTGTTGCTCGCAGTGGCCGCGCTGCTCTTCGCGATGGCGCGGCCCGCCGCCGTCGTCACGATGCTCGCCGCGCAGCGCACCATCGTTCTCGCGATCGACGTGTCGCTCAGCATGTCGGCGACCGACGTGCCGCCGAGCCGGCTCGCGGCCGCACAGGCCGCAGCCAAACGGTTCATCCACTCGCAACCCGCCGACGTGAAGATCGGCATCGTGTCTTTCGCAGGCACGGCCGAGGTCGTCGAAGCGCCCACCGCGAACCGGGCGCGGCTCGACGATGCGATCGACCGCCTCAATCTCGACTATCACACCGCGGTCGGCAGCGGCATCCTCGCGGCGCTGCTCACCATCTTCCCGACTGCGGACATCGGCGGCGCGTACGACATCTTCGGCGGAACCTCTCCCGCTACGCTGCAGCACGCCTCGCTCCTGCGTCCCGAGGTTGCGCCGCGGCACGAGCCGGTCGCGCCCGGCTCGTATACGTCGGCTGCGATCGTGCTGCTCACCGACGGCAGCAGAACGATGGGGCCCGACCCGCTCGCCGCGGCGCGCACGGCCGCGGAGCGCGGCGTGCGCATTTTCACCGTCGGTTTCGGCGCGGTGAAACGCGCGAGAGTCGCGGTCGACGGCTGGTCGATGGAAGTAGGCTTCGACGAGGATTCCCTGAAAGCGGTCGCCGAGCTCACTCGCGGCGAATACTTCCACGCCAACAGCGCCGACGCGCTCGAGCGCGTCTATCGCGAGCTGGGAACACGCTTCATCGTCGAAAGAAAAGACGTGGAGCTGTCGGCGGCATTCACCGCGCTGGCGGCTGCGCTGTCGCTGATCGCTGCGACCCTTTCGCTCCTGTGGTGCCGTCGAGCGGCCTAAAGCATGCGCTGAGGAGTCGGCGTCATGATCCGTGAATTAAACCGCGGACAGATCCCCTTAAAAGAAAAACCGGGGTCGATCTCCTCCCGCACCGCAGCATCCACGCCCGTTGCGTCGCGGGCGGCCCTCCGGTTAAGGTAGGGCGCTTTTCAACCAGGACGAGAACCAAAAAAGGCAGCCCGGCGACCCTGGCGCTTCCGGGGCAACCCCGCTCACCGGCGGGCTTCCCATCATCACGGGCGGCAAGATCGGCGGCCCCTCGGCGTGAGCGCTGTCACGTCCGAGCAGGACGAGCAGATCGCCCCATTTCCCACGCAGCGCCAATAAACCGTGCCTGCGCCGGAACTTTAAGGTCCGCCGCTTGCCTGTAGTCCCTGTTGTCCGCCGCCGAGGAGAAAATAAGGATGAGGAATGCTTTTCACGCCGGGCGCGTAGTCGCCGCGGTCGCCCTGATCGCGCTGGTCGCCGCGTGCAGCTTCACCAAGTTCGGCTACAACCAGGCCGATACCGTCGCCGCGTGGATGGCAGACGATTATCTCGATCTCGACAGCCAGCAGAAACAGGATTTCCAGAAGCGTTTCGAGCGTTTCTACAGCTGGCACCGCTCCGAGCAGCTCCCCGAATACGCCGCTTTCCTGCGCACCGCGAAAGGCCGCGTGCAGCAGGGCCTGAACCGCGACGACGTGCTGTGGTTCGTCGACGGCATGAGAACCCGCGTGCGCACCGCCGCGCGCCACGCCGCGCCTGAAGCCGCCGCTTTCCTGGCGACACTCACCCCCGCTCAGATCGAATCGCTGCAGCGCAAGTGGGACAAGGACAACAAGAAGTACGTGAAGGAAAACAAGATCAGCGGCACGCCGGACGAGCGCGCCGAGGTCGAAGCGAAGAAAGTCGTCAAGAGCTTCAAGGAGTGGCTCACCGCCTTGAACAGCGAGCAGGAGCAGCGCGTCGCCGTTCTCGTGCGCGAGCTGCCGCCGATCGACCAGTTCCGCTATGCCGAGCGCCTGCGCCGCCAGAAAGAGTTCATCGCGCTGCTGTCGCACCGCAGCGAAGATCGCGAGCGCTTCACCGGCCGCGTCAACGAATGGCTCGTGAACTGGGACAAAGGCCGCACCCCCGACGAGCAGAAGAAGCTCGACGCATGGTGGGCGAAGCGCGCCGAGATCTTCGCCGCCCTCGACAAGACCGTCACGCCCGAGCAGCGCACCGCTTCGGTCCAGCGCATGCAAGGCTACATCGACGATTTCAGCCAGCTCGCACGCAAAGGCGACGCCAGCAAGACCGCTGCGCGGTAGCGCGGCGTGCGGCCGCGCCGCACAGCGGTGTCGAGTGGCTGGTGTTTAGTGTTAAGTTAAGTGCAGAAGCGGGCGTCGCGTAGACGCCCGCGTAAACACTAAACACCCACAACTCAACACCGCAGGTATGCCGAGCTATCCCGGTACGATCGATTCGAAGCTGCCGCGCGTCGGCACGACGATATTCACGACGATGTCGCGGCTCGCGGCCGAGCACGACGCGATCAATCTCTCCCAGGGCTTTCCCGACTTCGACTGCGCGCCCGCGCTGCGCGCGCTGTTCACCAAGTATCTGAACGCCGGGCTCAACCAGTACCCGCCGATGGCGGGGGTGCCGGTGCTGCGCGACGCGATCGCGGAAAAAGTCGAAGCCTTGTACGGCGCCGCGTACGATCCGGAGCACGAGATCACCGTGGTTCCCGGCGCGACTTACGGGATCTTCACCGCGGTCAGCGCGATGGTGCACCCCGGCGACGAAGTCATCCTGTTCGAGCCGGCGTACGACAGCTACGCGCCCGCGGTCGAAGTCCACGGCGGCACGCCGGTCTACGTGCAGCTCACCTATCCCGACTACGCGATACCGTGGGAAGCGGTGCGCCAGGCGATCACCCCGCGCACCCGCATGATCATCGTCAACACGCCGAACAATCCGACCGCGAGCGTGTTCTCCGCCGAAGACCTGCGCATGCTCGAAAGCCTGCTCAAAGGGACCGACATCGTCCTCGTCAGCGACGAAGTCTACGAGCACATCGTCTTCGACGGCCACGCACACCAGAGCGCCGCGCGCTATCCGGGGCTCGCCGAGCGCAGCTTCATCGTGTCGTCGTTCGGCAAGACCTATCACGTCACCGGCTGGAAGACCGGTTACGTGCTCGCGCCTCGCGAGCTCATGAACGAGTTTCGCAAAGTGCACCAGTTCAACGTATTCGTCGCCAACGGCCCGATCCAGTACGCTTTCGCCGAATACATGAAAGACCGCGACGCGTATCTGGGCCTCGCCGCTTTCTACCAGCGCAAGCGCGACTTCTTCCTGCAGGGACTCGAAGGCTCGCGTTTCAAGCCGCTGCCGTCGCGCGGGACGTTCTTCCAGAACCTCTGCTACGACGCGATCAGCGACGAGCGCGACACCGACCTCGCGGTGCGGCTCACGCGCGAGCACGGCATCGCATCGATCCCGGTGTCGGTCTTCTACCGCGAACCGCCGCAGCACAAGGTGCTGCGCTTCTGTTTCGCAAAGTCCGAGGCGACGCTCGCCCGAGGCGCGGAGATCCTCCGCCGGGTCTGAGGGGTCTGACCCCGGCTTCTTGGGGTCAGACCCCGGTTTGGATCTGCTCCGGTTTCCCTCCTACCGCACCGCGCCCGCGCTGCGCGAGAAAATCCCCTCAGACTTCCACACCCATCCGAAGAACGCGGCCACGACCGCCGTCGCGGCGTGCAGCCACACGTCATTGCCGTAGAACGGCACGAGCCCGAACAGCGTGTTGAGCGCCGGCGTGATCCCCACGATCGCGAACGCCGCACAGATCACCGCGAGGGTCTTCGCATAAGCCCGCGCGCCGCCGGTGCGTCTCGATCCTGCGATTCCCCAGGCGCCGAGCGCCATGTGAGCGAGGTTCATGAAGTAATTGACCGGGAATATGCCGAACAGATAACCCTCGAACGCGGTGATGACGAGATCGGGGGCACGCGTCGGCGGCGGCGTCAGCAGCGCGGGCACGAAGCCGAGCACGCCGATCGCCAGAAATACGATCCCGATGATGAATGCGAAGGTGCGGTGGGTCATGCGGCTCTCCATGTGATTCACGCGAGTCGCGTGCAGATGCGGCATTAGTTTGCATAACTCGTGCCGGAAGCGCGTGGAACAAGGTCTTTCGGGAACGCCAGTTGCACTGGGAACGTCTGTGCAGGAGCTGATATGAGCCCGACTCTCCCGCCAGACAGGGGTTTGAAGGTCGACATCGGCAGCAATCACAAACAACCGGGCAAACCCAAGGAGACGACATGACTTACCCCACAACGATCACCCTGATCGCAGCCGCCGCAACGCTGGGCCTCGCTGCGTGCACGACCCCGCCGCCGCAGAACGCGGGCTATCCCAACCCGTCATATCCGAACGCCCAGTACCCGGCTTATCCGCAGTCTCAGGCCGCGCGCTACGGCTATGTGGAATCGGTCGAAGTCGTCGCGGGTGAGCCGCGCTCGACGGGTCCCGGCATCGGTGCGATCGGCGGCGCCATCGCGGGCGGGGTGCTCGGCAACCAGGTCGGCTCCGGCACGGGACGCGCGGCAGCCACGGTCGGCGGTGCGATCGCCGGCGGCGTCATCGGCAACCAGATCGAGCAGCGCGTCAAAGGCTCGCAGAACGCCGACACGATGTACCGCTTCCGCGTGCGCATGGACGACGGTTCGTACCAGAGCTACACCCAGGAGACCCACGACAACGTCAGGGTCGGCGACCGCGTCCGGGTCGAGAATGGGCGGGTGTATGGGTCTTAACTGCGTGAGGCG
>JAQGNC010000300.1 GCA_028292065.1 Betaproteobacteria bacterium | reverse complement strand
GATCTCGCGCCGCAGCGCGACCAGCGGCGCGAGGCCGCGTCCGACCGCGTACCAGATCATCATTCCCGCGACGACGATCAGCAGCGCCTGGGGAAGGACCATGCGCAACAGGATCTGCCGCGCGAAGTCGTTGCGCGCGGAGCGGTTCTCCGCGACCTGCACCATCACCATGCCGCCGGATTTTCCGGCCTCCACCGGCAGCTCGAGCGTGACGATGCGCACCGGACGCCCGCGATACTGGTCGTCGTAGTAATTGACGCGCTCCGAGAATGGATCGGGCGGCGAGGGCAGGTCGGGCTCGCCGGTGATGTATTCGTTGTGCGGCCCGATGACGCGGTAGTAGAGCCGCCCCGACTCCCGCGACTGCAGCATCTGCACCGCGATCTCGGGCAGGTCGACGTAGATCTGGTCCTTGACGACTTTGACCTGGCGGCCGATGTCGAGCGCGGACTCGAGCAGCGCGCGATCGTAGGCGAGATTGACGAAGCGATTCGCGATGTCGTAGTCGACCACGCTGCTCACCGACCACAGCAGCAGCAAAGGCCAGCACAGCCACGCGAGCACCTGCTTGCGCAGCGTGGTCTGGGTGCGGTGCTGCGCTGCCGCCTCAGGCACTGGGCGCTTTCTCGAGCAGATAGCCCAGGCCGCGTATCGTCCTGATGTTCACGCCTGCGGGCTCCAACTTGCGGCGCAGGCGGTGCACGTAAACCTCGATCGCATTCGGTCCCACTTCTTCGTCCCATCCGTAAAGCTGCTCGGCGAGTTGCTCCTTGTTCACGACGCGGCCGCTGCGCATCATCAGCACTTCCAGGACGCCGAGCTCACGCGCCGACAGGTCGAGCGGCTCCCCGGCGAGCGTCGCACGGCGTCCCGCGGTGTCGAGCACGAGCGCGCCGTGCGTGAGCGCCGAGCCGCCGCCGGTCTGTCCGCGGCGTATGAGCGCGCGCGCGCGCGCCTCGAGCTCGGGCAGATCGAACGGTTTGATCATGTAATCGTCGGCCCCGAGATCGAGGCCTTTGACGCGGTCGGGGAGGCCGTCGCGGGCGGTGAGCACGAGCACCGGAGCGCTCCCGCCCCTGCGGCGCAATCGCCGCAGCACTTCGAAACCGTCGAGCCCAGGCAGCCCGAGATCGAGTATGACAAGGTCGTAAGCCTGGGCCGCGAGCACGTGATCGGCTTCACCGCCGTTGCCGACGCAGTCGACGGCATACTCGGAGTGGCGAAGAGAGCGGGTGAGGCCGTCGGCAAGCACGGGGTCGTCCTCGACGATCAGGATTCTCATGGGGTTCGCGCGTCGGTGATGTAGTGCGAGTGTAAATGACGCGGCCTGCGCGACGGCGCGCAACGTCTGAACCACAATTCATGCATACGCCGACCTATACCTGTGTGCTGTCGAGTGTAAGTTTCACGTAAGTCTCTATTGATAAGTTCTATGACATTCAACGGGATCTGCGGATCTCGTTCGTTTTCTGGCCGTTTCAGTCTTTCCTCCTCGGAGGCCTGGCAGTTGCAGCAACCTGTGCTGAGCGGGTCGCTGTATGGCCTCTTTCAATCCCGCCGGGGCATCCCACACTGCTCCGCGCGGGGTTTTTTTTTGCCCTTGACGGCAGTTGCCGCGTTTCAGATTGCGCGCGTCGCGCCGTAAACATCCTAAAAAGCGCTTGAAATACCGTTCTTAAGCCTGTATTTTCGTGGAGATATTTGGTTTGGCGCCATCAGGCGACAGCCGCAGACAGGGAGGATGCAGTGAAGGGTTTTGTGATGACGCTCCTCGCGATCTGGGTGCTGAGCAGCTCAGCGTGGGCCGCTCCGCAGGGCGCCCAGAAAGCCGGTAAGAAGCAGCAGGCCAAATCGCAGGCGAAATCGTCGAAGAAGCCTTACGGGCGCTCGGCGAAATCGCGCGCAAAAGCGGCCGCGCCGGCGCCCCGACCCCAGCCGGTGCGTCTGGGCACCGCGGTTCAGGAGAGCGGCAGCCACCCCGATCTGAGGTCGAGTTCCGCTTTCGTCGTCGACCAGGCCGGCGGGCGCACGCTTTACGCCAAGAACATCACCACGGTCCAGCCGATCGCATCCATCACCAAGCTCATGACGGCGATGGTGGTGCTCGACGCCAGGCTCGACCTGAACGAGCTCATCGCGATCACCGACGAGGACGTCGATTCGCTCAAGCACACGCGCTCGCGTTTGCAGGTCGGCACCGTGCTGCCGCGCGACGACATGCTGAGGCTGGCGCTGATGGCGTCGGAGAACCGCGCCGCGTCCGCGCTCTCGCGTGCCTACCCCGGCGGTTTCCCCGCCTTCATCGTTGCGATGAACCGCAAGGCGCTCGATCTCGGCATGATGAGCACGCACTTCCTGGACAGCACCGGGCTCAACCGGGAGAACGTCTCCACCGCCGAAGACCTCGCGAAGATGGTGACCGCGGCTTACAAATACCCGGTGATCCAGCAGTACACGACGCTCACCGACTACTCGGTGCGTGTGAACAACGGGCGCGTCCTCGCTTATCGCAACTCCAACGGCCTGGTACGCAGCGACGACTGGCAGATCGACGTCTCCAAAACGGGGTACATCTCGGAAGCGGGACGCTGCCTGGTGATGCAGGCGCGGATCAACGCGACTCCGGTGGTGATCGTGCTGCTCGATTCGTGGGGCAAGTACACGCGCATCGCCGACGCCAATCGCGTGAAGAAGTGGGTCGAAAGCCAGCTCGCGCGCCCGGCGCCGGGCTGATACCGTAGAAGTCTCGCGACGCGAATCGCCGCTTTCGAGTGTGCGGTCTGCCGCACTCCTTTACCCGACTGATGGCATCGAACGCGCGCTTTGAATACGTCGATCTGAAGCCCGGCACGAGCTCGTTCCTGCAGGACGTGCTCGCAGGCCTGTCCGCCCCGCGCAAAACGCTGCCGCCGAAATACTTCTACGATGCGCGCGGCTCCGCGCTCTTCGACCGGATCTGCGAGCTTCCCGAGTACTACCCGACGCGCACCGAGCTCGCGATGCTCGCGGCGAACGGCGCCGACATCGGCGCTCGCGCCGGAGCCGGCAGCACCATCGTCGAATACGGCAGCGGCGCCGGTCTCAAGACCAGACTGCTGGTCGGCGCTCTGCATCCGCACACCTACGTGGCCGTCGACATCTCCGGCGAGCAGCTTCAGTCCGCGGTGTCGCAGCTCGCGGAGCAGTTCCCCGCAGTGCGCATGGTCGCGGTCTGCGGCGATTACACCCGCGCGCTGCCAGTGCGGCAGCTCGAGATCGCCAACGGCGCGCGCCGCGTCGTGTATTTCCCCGGTTCGACGATCGGCAACTTCGATCCTTCCGACGCGCTCGCCTTTCTCGACAACGCGCGCGCGGTTGCGGGCGCCGGCGGCGCGATGATCGTCGGCGTCGATCTGAAAAAAGACCCGGGGCTCCTGCACGCCGCGTACAACGACGCGCAGGGCGTGACCGCGGCTTTCAATCTGAACGTGCTCGAGCGCATCAACCGCGAGCTCGACGCCGATTTCGACCTGGCGAAGTTCGAGCACCGCGCCCATTACGACGCGCAGGCCGGGCGCGTCGAGATGCACTTGGTCAGCCGCTGCGACCACGTGGTGAACGTCGGGACGCACGAATTCCGCTTCTCGGCGGGCGAAACCATACACACCGAAAACTCGTACAAATATTCGGTGGAGGAATTCCAGGCGCTTGCCACGCAGGCGGGTTTTACACCGGAGCACTGCTGGCTCGATCCTGAGCGCCTGTTCTCGATTCACTACCTCGCAGCGCGGCGGTGAGGTCGCGGTGCAAAGCGCATCGCGCGTGCGACCGGGGGCGATCGGGCGCATCCGGGCGATGGCTGG
>JAQGNC010000295.1 GCA_028292065.1 Betaproteobacteria bacterium | reverse complement strand
GATACACCGGGATGCGCAGGCCGAGCGGGCGCACCATCAGCGGGCTGTAGCTGCCGAGCGCGACGACGTAGGCGTCAGCGTTCATGTAACGCGAGCGCTGCTCCGGGTCGGCCACGCGTATGCGAGTGACGGTGCCGCCCGCGTGGTCGAACCCTTCGACGGTGTGCCCGTACAGGAACGAGACACCGTGACCCGCCGCGAGGGCGGCGAGCCTGACCGTGAACAGATGCGCATCGCCGGATTCGTCTTCCGAGGTATACGTCCCGCCCGCGAGCCGATCCCTCATCGCTTCGAGCGCGGGCTCGATCGCGATGCATTCCTCGGGCGAGCGAATGACGCGGTTGCAGCCGATCTCGCGCATGAGCTCGGCGGGCGCGAATGCGGCGTCGTACGCCTGGCGGTTGGTATAGAAGTGGAGAATGCCGCGCTCGAGATGGTCGTATTCGATCCCGGTCTCGGCGCGCAGCGCTTTCAGGCTGTCGCGGCTGTACAGGCCGAGCCGCACGATCTGCACGATGTTCTCGCGCGTGTGCGACGGCAGGCATTCGATGAGAAAGCGCAGGCCCCATTCCCATTGCCGCAGGTCGAGGCGCAGCCTGAAGAGCAGCGGCGCGTCTTCCTTGAGCAGCCACCTCACCACGTTGCGCGGCGCCGCCGGGTTCGCCCACGGCTCGGCGTGGCTCACCGAGATCTGGCCGCCGTTGGCATAGCTCGTCTCGAGCCCCGCTTCGGCCTCGCGCTCGATCACCGTGACTTCGTGGCCTGCGCGCGCGAGATACCACGCAGCCGTGGTCCCGACCACACCCGCGCCGAGCACGAAAACCTTCATGTCGCGCTCTCGTGTCGGCGCATCCCGGCTACGGCAGCGTCTTCACGTCGCTGAGATAGCCGTGGTTCATCGCATCGGCAAGCGCGTCGCTGTAATCGGCAAAGATACGGCTCGAGGCTTCGAGCACCTTGCCGCTCTCGTCGTGTCGTTCCCAGCGAAAACCGGTGCCGTCCTCCGCGGTGACGCGAAGAAACAACCACTGATCCATGTGAGCCTCCCGCAGCGTGCATCGTTCGATGGGTGCATCGTGCAGCAAACGTTATGCCGGACAGCGACCGGGAAAACACGATGCTAGAATCGGACCAACTCCAGGAGGTCGCGCCATGCCTATCGGAAAACTCGATCACTACTCCATACGCACGCTCGACATCGAAGCGTCGCGGCGCTTCTACACCGAGGTGATGGGTTTCGAAGTCGGCTTCAGGCCGGCTTTCGACTTTCCGGGGCTGTGGCTCTACAACGGTGCGCGCCACCCCGAGTCGTACGGCGTGGTTCACATCATCGGCGTCGATCTCGCCAATCCCGAAGGCCTGAAGGCCTACCTCGGCGACCGCGACCTCTCGACCCTCAACGGCACCGGCACTGTCGACCACATGGCTTTCGCCGCCACCGGTCTTGCCGACATGCGCGAGCGCCTCGAGCGCGCCGCAGTGCCTTACCGCGAGCGCACCGTGCCGGACCTGAACATCCATCAGGTGTTCCTGGAAGACCCGAGCCAGGTCACGATCGAGCTCAACTATCCCGCGCACGAAGCGCAGCAAGCCGCTTAAGGCATCGGCAACCATGGCGGGCGCGCTCTCCCCCCCACGCGCCCTCGTCGCCGGCGGTTCTCTCGGCGGTCTGTTCATCGCGAATCTCCTGTTGCGCCGCGGATGGGACGTGCACGTCTACGAGCATTCGCGTGAAGACCTCGTGAGCCGCGGCGCCGGCATCATCACACATCCCGAGCTCTTCGAGTGCCTCGCGCGCATCGGCATCGCGATCGACGAGAGTTTCGGCGTCGACGTACCCGAACGCATCGCCTTCGACCACGACGGCGCGGTCGTCGGGCGCCTGCCGATCCGCCAATGCCTCACCACGTGGGGGCGCCTGTACGAGCTGCTCAAAGCCGCATTCCCCGCCGAGCGCTATCACTTCGGGCACACGCTCGTGCGCGTCGACCAGTCGGCCGGCGTCGCGCGCGCCGAATTCGCGAACGGCGCAGCCGCCGAAGCCGAGCTCCTCGTGGGCGCCGACGGCATACGCTCGGCGGTGCGCGGCTGCCTGCTGCCTGAAGTGCGTGCGCGCTACGCGGGCTACGTCGCGTGGCGCGGCCTCGCCGACGAGCGTGCGCTGACCGACGCCACGCGCGACGCGCTCTTTCCGCGTTTCGCGTTCAGCCTGAACGACCGTGAGCACATGGTCGGTTACCCGGTCGCGGGATTCACGCGATCGACGCGTGAGGGCGAGCGCTGCTACAACTTCGTGTGGTACCGGCCGGTCGATGAGGCGGGCGAGCTTCCCGCGCTCTGCACCGACGTCAACGGCCGCACCCACGACATGGCGGTTCCGCCGCCGCTCTTGAGGCCCGAGCTGGTGAGCCGCGCGCGAGAATCGGCGCGCGAGAGTCTCTCGCCGCAGTTCGCCGAAGTCGTCGAGCGCGCGCCGCAGCCGTTCTTCCAGGCGATATTCGACCTGCAGTGTCCGCGCATGACTTTCGGCCGCATCGCGCTGCTCGGCGACGCGGCTTTCGTGGCGAGGCCTCACGTCGGCATGGGGGTGACCAAGGCCGCGGGCGACGCGATGGCGCTGGCGGACGCGCTGCGCGACGCCGACGACGATCTCGACGCCGCTTTGGCTGCGTACGAAGCGCTACGCCCCCGCGTCGGCGCGGCGGTCGTCCAGTACGCGCGCGAGCTCGGCGCGTATCTGGGCGGCGACCGCAGCGACGACGCCCGCCGGCGTCACACCGCCGACGCGGTCATGCGTGAGATCGCCGTCACCCGTTCGTTCGATTGATCGTTCAGCCGCGATCACGCACGGGCTTTGCATCGCGCAGTCTTCAAGCCCATCGAGACCTTCCATGACCCGCGTAACGCTCGAAATCTTCTCCGACTACGTCTGACCCTTCTGCTGGCTGGCGGAGCCGGCCGTCATGGAGCTTGCGAGTAGCGACGCCGACGTCGAGATCGTCTGGCGCGCGTTCGAGCTGCGTCCCGACCCGGCGCCCACGCTCGACCCCGACGGCGAGTATCTGCATCGCGTCTGGGGCAGCTCGGTGTATCCGATGGCGGAACGTCTCGGCATGACGATCAGGCTGCCGCCGGTCCAGCCGCGCTCGCGCCGGGCGCACGAAGCCGCGCACTGGGCTCGCGGGTGCGGCCGCTTCGACGAGTACAATGCAGCGGTGTTCAGGGCGTTCTTCGAGCGCGGCGAAAACATCGGCGAGATCGGTGTGCTCGTGAAGCTCGCGGCCGATCTGGGGCTCGACGAAGCAGCGCTGCGCGCGTCGCTCGAAACGCGCGAATTCGAGCTCGCGGTGATCGAAGACGAGCGCCTCGCGCAGGCGCTGGGGCTGAGCGGCGTTCCCGCCTTTGTCGCGGGTCGTAAAGCGGCGCTGTCAGGCGTCCAAACGGTCGCAGGATTGCGAGAGCTCATCGAGCACGTGCGCGCAGCGTAGCGCACCCCAACCCTGACCCTCCCCCTGAAGGGACGGGACTACAGGCGCAGCGCACCTGCCATCGCGCGACCTTGCAACAGCGAGTCGTGCAGCAGGCGGGGCGCCTGCGCTACGAAAACGAGCAGCAAGGAGGAGCATTCATGGCGGATCAGACGAGCGACATCAAAGCGCTGACTTTCGACGTGTTCGGAACGGTGGTCGACTGGCACGGCAGCGTCGCACGTGAAGTGCGCGCGCTCGCGGCGGAAAAAGGCCTGCGCGTGAACGCGGTCAAGTTCACCAAAGCATGGCGCGCGGGTTACCGGCCGGCGATGGATCGCGTGCGCAGCGGCGAGCTGCCGTGGACGTTGATCGACGTGCTGCACCGGATGATCCTCGACGAGCTGCTGGTCAAGTTCAAGATCGCCGACGCCCTGACCGAAGACGAGAAAGCGCATCTGAATCGCGTTTGGCACCGCCTCAAGCCGTGGCCGGATTCGCCGCGCGGATTGAAGCGCCTCAAGCAGAAGTTCATCATGGCGACGCTGTCGAACGGCAACACCGGCCTGCTCGTGAACATGGCGAAGAACGGCAACCTGCCGTGGGACTGCATCTTCTCATCGGAGACTTTCCACCACTTCAAGCCCGACCCCGAGATGTACCTCGGCGCCGCCGACGCGCTCGACCTCAAGCCCGAAGAAGTCATGATGGTCGCCTCGCACAAGCACGACCTGCGCGCGGCCGCGAAACACGGCCTGAAGACCGCGTTCATCAAGCGTCCCCACGAATACGGTCGCAACAACAACCCCGATCTCGAATCGGAACCCGAGTTCACCTACAACGCGGAAAGCTTTCTCGACCTCGCGGACCAGCTCGGAACCTGAGGCGGCTCCGAAGGTGTCATCGCGAGGAGCGGGACGACGCGACGATCTCGTGGCGCACGCCGCTGCGTTGAATGATCGATCCGCAGCCACTCCCAAGTCTGTTAGAGTGTCGCCCCCCTCCGGCCGCCCCGCGCCGGCCGTTCCAAGCGCTCCTACTTCCGCTCTTCGCCTACGCCATGACCACCCCGACCACGACCATCAGCGATACCCCCATCATCACCTGGCACGAAGCCGGCGCCGAGCGCTCGGCGCGCTGGCGCTCCGAAGCCGGCGTGCCGCCGCCGAAACGCGTGGTCGTCGCGGACGACACGATGACCGCCGACACCGCTTACCGGCTCGCGTGCGAAGGCACCGCGATGCTGTGGCGAGGCGACTTCCAGAACGCGCGCCAGCTGCTGCAGGCGATGGCGCGGCGAGCCGACCGCCCCCCGCGCAAACCGCGTCCGGCGCCTGCGTCCGCGACCGAAGCTTTCCATCTGCACCGCCAGGCGCAGTCGCAGCGCGCGCGAACGCTCGGCATGCTGCTGCTGCAGTTCCAGGAAGACCACACCCTGCGCCTGCGCCGTGCGCCCGACGTCAAACAGGCGCTCGAAGAGGCGTACGGGCCGACTGAGGAACGCTACGTCGCTTCGCTGCGCGAGCTGCTGGGGCTGGTCGGCGCGCACGAATGGCGCAAGAAAGGCCTCGACATCCCGGCGACCGGCGGGCGCATCCATCCGCATTACGGCGTGTTCGCGCCGGTGCGCAGCGAATACGTGAAGCTCGTCGCCGATGCGCCCCTGCCTGCTTCCCACGCGCTCGCGTTCGACGTCGGCACCGGCACCGGCGTGCTCGCCGCGGTGCTGGCGCGCCGCGGAGTCGCACGGGTGATCGCCACCGAACAGGACCCGCGCGCGCTCGCGTGCGCGCGTGAAAACATCGAGCGGCTCGGGCTCGGCGATCGCGTCGAAGTCGTCGACGCGGATCTCTTCCCCGAAGGACGCGCGCCGCTCGTCGTGTGCAATCCCCCGTGGGTGCCCGCACGGCCGAGCTCGCCGATCGAGCACGCGGTATACGACCTCGACAGCCGCATGCTCCGCGCGTTTCTCGAAGGCCTGTCCGCGCACCTCGCACCGGGCGGCGAAGGCTGGCTGGTCCTCTCCGACCTCGCGGAGCACCTGGGTTTACGCTCGCGCGAAGAACTGCTGGCGACGATCGACAAGGCAGGTCTCACCGTGGTCGACCGCAGCGACGTGAGGCCGACCCATCCGAAGAGCTCGGACTCGACCGACCCGCTGCACGCGGCGCGCGCTGCGGAAGTGACGTCGCTGTGGCGGCTGGCGCCGAAGTAGGCGACGCGTTGCGCAATAAAGAAACGGCCGGTGCTCACGCACCGGCCGTTTTACATCGAGCGCGAGTGGCCCGAAGGAAGGGAGGTTCAAGGAGGGAAACGTAGTTTCCCTCTTTGGCGTAACCGGCCCTTGTCCTTGCTTCCTAGCCCAGCTCTACCGGCACGTAAATGCTCGCATCCTCGCGCTTGACCAGCAGCGCCATGGTCTTGGCGCCTTTGGTCGCGGCTTTGAGCTCTTCAGCCGACTTCAGCTGCCTGCCGTTCACCGCGAGGATGATGTCGCCGGCGCGGATGCCTGCCTTCTCCGCGGCGCCGGCGACCTGCTCGACCACCACTCCGCCCTGAACCTGCGCCTGCTTCTGCTCGTCCGGGCTGAGGTTGCGCACTGCGACCCCGAGGCGTGAACCGGACAGGTCCGCTTTCTCGGGCGCCGCCGCTGCGGTCTTCGCCGCCGGGGTCTCGCCGACTTTCACCACGATCTGCTGCGGCTTGCCGTCGCGCCAGACTTCGAGCTTAGCCGTGGCACCCGGCTTCATGCTGCCGACGCGGCTCGTGAGATCGAGCGAGTTGCCGATCTCGGCGCCGTCGATCTTAAGCACGACGTCGCCGGACTTGAGCCCCGCCTTCGCTGCCGGGCTGCCGTTCTCGACCGATGCGACGAGCGCACCGCCCGCTTTAGGCAGGCCGAACGATCCCGCGAGCGACTGGTTCACTTCCTGGATCGCGATACCGAGGCGCCCCCGCTGGACCTTGCCCGTCTGCACGAGCTGGTCTTTCACGTTGACCGCCGTCTCGATCGGGATCGCGAACGACACGCCCTGGTAACCCCCGCTGCGGCTGTAGATCTGCGAATTAATGCCGATCACTTCGCCTTTCATGTTGAACAGCGGTCCGCCCGAGTTGCCGGGATTGACCGCAACGTCCGTCTGCAGGAAAGGCACGTAAGAACCGTCGGGCAGCGCCCGCGATTTCGCGCTCACGATTCCCGAAGTCACGCTGTTCTCGAAGCCGAAAGGCGAACCGATCGCGACGACCCACTCGCCGACACGCGCGTCGTTCGCGCGGCCGAGCCTGACCGTCGGCAAGTCCTTCGCGTCGATCTTCAGCACCGCGATGTCGGTCTGCGGATCGACGCCGATCACTTTCGCGCGGTATTCGCGGCGGTCGGTCAGCTTGACCGTCACTTCGGCCGCGTTCTGCACGACGTGCGCGTTCGTCATCACGAGCCCGTCGGCACTGACGATGAAACCCGAGCCGATGCCGTGGGTAGGCTCCTGCTGCTGCGGCTGCATGCGTCCCTGCGGACCCGGCTGCATGCGTCCCTGCGGACCCATGAAGCGCTTGAAGAACTCGTACATGGGATCGTCGGGGCTGACGCCGATGTCCGGACCCGACGCCGCGGTCTTCATGTTGCCGGTCACGCTGATGTTGACGACCGCGGGGCCGTTCTTCTCGACGAGCTGTGCGAAATCGGGCAATGCCGCGGACGGCGTCGCGGTCGGCACGGTCTGTGCGGCTTCCACCGGCCGCGCGTGCGCAGCCGACGGTCCGTAGTGATTGATGCCGCCAAGCCCGAGCGCCGTGACGAGGCCCGCCGCCGCAAGGCTTTTAACGATGAGCTTCTGTTTCATGTCTCTCCACCTGGTTGGGTGCGCGGATGCCGCGCAATGGACCGAATGATGGACGCGGCAGCTTAAGCGGGGCTTAAGCCTTGCGAGTCGGCGCAGACGCGGTTGCGAATGGAGACGGCCGACCGACAGCAAGATGATCAGCAACGAGCGCTAACGAGATGCGGCGAGGGCAGCCTCCGCCCGGCGAAACAGGCTCGCATGCAAGGAGCCTAGTTTGGGCGTCGCACCGTACGCGGGCGTCGGGGATACGCGAAACCACTCGTCGGTGTAGGGAAGGTCCTGCGTACTGCGCAGATCGAACTTCGTAGGGTAACTGAGCCCGGCTAATTCATATGCGGCAACATCAGCGGGTGTTATCGCGAATTCTCCGCTCTTTAGAGCGGTCACCTTTTGCGAGGTGCCATACGCCACACGCACCCCTCGGCTACCGTCGGCAAAGTCGACCAGACCAATGACGAGCGCCGGCCGCGGTTTGGGGCCTGGCGTCCCCAGTGTCTCGGGGAAGCGGCAGTAAACGATGTCACCGGGTTCGGGCAGGGGCGCGAACGGCTTTGCTGCCGGCACTTGGCTGCGTCTCCGGCGCGACGAACAACGACTCGGCTAATTGCGCTTTGCCGTGTTTGCGAACCACCTGTTGTCGAATCGCTTTATGTTGAGCCCCGGTCAGCGGCCCGTCGTCTGCCTCGTACTGCGGAAGATTGTCGCGAGCGTATTTCGCGAGCGCCTTGTGTATGACTTCAGACTCTTTCAGATCGAGCACTTGCGCGAGGCGCTTCAAAGTCTTGCGCGTAATCCCGCTGGCGGTATCTGTGTCACGCGGTCTGAACAAAATTGCGTCTTGTGCCACGGCATAACTCCTGTCGATATCAGAATGATATCACCGTGGTTGCACTTTTCAAGCCGTGGCGCGTGCGCCGTGCGGGCAGGTCGCCGACGCCGCGGGCGCAGGTCCCCCGTCGACAGGAAAAGGACTGCCGGGAATGCTACGCTCACGCTCTTGACTGCCGACTCGTCCCGGGACCGATCATGCCCTTCGATACTCGCCAGCGGAAACGCACCGCATCGCGCTTAGCCTGCGCCGCCTTCGCCGCAGTGTGCGCGATGATGCCGTGGGCCAGCACGGCTGACGAGGGCACCGGCACTGTCGCTTTCACCGACGCCGACATCAAAACGATCCTGTCGCACGGCCCGTGGCCGACGCCCGAGGTGCGCGATCCGACCAATCGCGTCTCCGGCAAGCCCGACGCGATCGAGTTCGGGACGCGTCTGTTCTTCGACCAGCGCCTGTCCGGCAAGGGCATCGTGTCGTGCGCGACGTGCCACGTGCCCGAGCGCAACTGGACCGACAACCTCACGCGCGGGGTCGGCATGACGGAAGTCGATCGCAATACGCCGACGCTCACGAACCTGCGCGCGAGCCGCTGGTACGGCTGGGACGGCGCCGCCGACAGCCTGTGGTCGCAGAACCTGCGTCCGCTCCTGGATGCGCGCGAGCTCGCGGCGACGCCGGGTCACGTCGCGCAGTTGATCCGCAACGACGAACAGCTGACGTGCCGCTACAGGAAAGCGTTCGGCGCGCCGCCGCCGGCCGATGACGAGGCGCTGGTCGTGAACGTCGGCAAGGCGCTCGCGGCATTCCTCGAGACCCTGGTGAGCGGCCGCACGCCGTTCGACAACTTCCGCGATGTCCTCGCGCGCGGCAAGGCGCCTTCGGCAGGCACCTATTCGGAGCCCGCGCAGCGCGGGCTCAAGATCTTCATCGGCAAAGGCGGCTGCACCCACTGCCATACAGGGCCCAACTTCACCAGCGGCGAGTTCTTCAGCACCGGACTCTCGCGCTTCGCGCCGCTCGGCAAACCCGATCCGGGCCGCCCCGACGGCATCCGCAAAGTCCTCGAGAGCCGCTTCAACCTGCTCGGCGCCTACAACGACGACGCGACGAGGCAGAGCGCGGCCCACACGCGTGCGGCCGGCCTCGAGAAGACCACTGTCGGCGATTTCAAGGTGCCGTCGCTGCGCAACCTCGTGCTGACCGCGCCATACGGCCGCGACGGCCGCGTCGAAACCCTCGCCGAAGTCGTCCGGCATTACTCCGAGCTCGACCCGATCCGCCTGCACGCGAAAGACGGCAAACCTGCAACCCCGCTCAAGCTGAGCGCGCGCGAGCAGACCGACCTCGTCGTCTTCCTCGAATCGTTGAGCACGTTCACGAATCCGTGGCGACCCGACGACGGGGGACGGTGTAACTGACCGCCCTCGCCTTCCGCGTCACTCAGCGGACCGCATCCCCCCGCAACGCCAGCAGCCGCACCTGCGCTTCGAGCAGCGCCGCCGCGAGATCGCGGCGCGCCTGCAGGAGCTCGTAGCGTGAGCGCGTCGCGTCGAGCAGCTCGAGGATCGAGCCGCGGCCCAGCCGATACGCGTCTTCCGCCATCTGCTTCAGCGGCGGCAGCTTCGAGGCCGCTTCGCGGTCGAACGATTCGAGCGCCTGGCTGCGCACCGCGACGACGTCGCTCAGGCGCTGCAGGTTCGCCGCGGCTTCGGCCGTGACCAGTTGACGCCGCAAGGTCGCGGCGTGCGCGTCGGCTCGCGCGCGTGCCAGCTGGCCGCGGCGCGTGTCGAAGATGGGGATCTCCATCGTGAGCCCGACGAAAGTCGACGCGCCGTACGGGTCGTTCGTCCACGTCTGCCCGACGCCCACCGACGGCACCGGCCAGCGCTCGCGCTGCGCGACCTCGATCCCGCTTTGCGCCGCGGCCTCTTCTTTCAGGGCAGCGGCGGCCGCCGGTGTGGCGATCGCCTGGGATTGCGGCTGCACGGTCTCGATCGGAAGCGGAGCCAGTGTGCCGGTCGCGACCGGCTTCCACCCCGGCACTGCCAGCAGTGCCGCGAGCATGCCTGAGCGATCCGACACGTCGGCCTGCGCGTCGATCAGCTTCGCCCGCAATCCGCCGAGCTCGACGTCCATGCGCGCGACGTCGTAGCGGCTGGCGACGCCGCTCTCCTGGCGCCCGCTGATGATCTGCTGCAGGCGCGCGATCTCTTCGTTCGCCTGCACCAGCAGCGCGGTTTTTTCCTGCGCGGCGAGCAAGGCCACGAAAGCGGCCCCGGCTTCGGCGGCCTGCGTGCTCGCACCCGCGGCCACGCGCGCGCGCGCCGCTTCGATGTCGCGTTCGGCGCGCTCGATGCGCGCACCGCGTTGGCCGTTCACCAGCAACGGCAGCTGCAGCGTGGTCTGGTGCTGCAGCCTCGCGTCGAAGTCGGTGCGCTGGCCGCCGCTCGGTCGCGCCTGGCCGTAGCTCACCGTCGGGTTCGGATAGACGCCGGCGGTGATGCGGTCGGCCTGCGCCTGCTCGATGCCCTGGCGCTCGACGGCAAGGCGCGGGCTTTCGCGCACGAGCCGCATCACGGTGTCCAGATCGACGACGGGCGGGAGAGGCTCGGCAGCCCCCGCATGAACCGCGGCGCCCGCCAGTAACCCGCACAGCACGCGAGCGAGCTTCACGTGTCCGCCTCCTCGGGCGTCACGAGCCGGTCCGGCGTGATATAGCTGTACAGCACCGGCAGGATGAAGAGCGCGACGATGAGCGTCGTGATCATGCCGCCGACGACGACCAGCGCGAACGGGCGCTGCGTCTCGCTGCCCACGCCGGTGGAAAGCGCCATCGGCAGGAGACCGCACAGCGCCAGCAGCGACGCCATGAGCACCGCGCGCAGCCGCTCGGCCGCACCTTCGGATAAGGCTTCGACCAGCGGCCGGCCTTCGCGGCGCTTCAACTCGGCCGCGCTCAGGACGAGCACGCCCATCAGCGAGACCTGCCCGAGCAGCGCGATGAAGCCGACCGCCGCGCTCACCGACAGCGGGATGTCCGCGACGAAAAGCGCGAACGCGCCGCCGGTCAGCGCGAAAGGCACGGTCGCGAGGATGGCGAGCGCGCTGCGGCCGCTGCTCATCGCGCCGTACAGCAGCGCGAGCACGAGCAGGATCGCGATCGGCACGATGAGCTTGAGACGCGCCATTGCGCGCGCCTGGTTCTCGAATTCCCCGCCCCACACGAAGTAGTGGCTCTCGGGCGGTTTCACGTGCTGGCTGACCGTCGCGATCGCCTCGCGCACGACCGAGCCCATGTCGCGCCCTTCGACGTTGAATTTCAATGCGAGATAGCGGCTGTTGCCTTCACGGTTGATGTTCGCGAGACCTTTGGTGACGTCGATCTTCGCGACCTGCCGCAGCGGCAGGCGCGCGCCCGAAGGGGTCGCGATCAGGAGGTCGCCGATCTTCTCGGGTTCGTCGCGCGCGGTGCGCTGGAGCAGCACGCGCACCGGCACCGGCCGCTCCTTTTCCCAGTACTCGGTCGCGACGCGGCCGGCGAGCCCCGTCTCGATCGTCTGCTGCGTCTCTTCGACCGTGATCCCCGCGCGCGCCATCGCGCCGCGGTCGAGCTGGATCCTCAACTGCGGCACCGACGCGTCGCGATACAGGTCGAGATCGGTGATGCCGGGGACCGACTTGAGACTCGATTTCGCGGCTTCGAGCGTCGCGCGCATCGTCGTGAGGTCGGGTCCGAAGATCTTCAGCACGACCTTGCCGCGCACGCCTGCGACCGCTTCCTCGACGTTGTCCTTGATCGGCTGCGAGAAATTGAAGCGCACGCCCGGTATCTCGGTGAGCTTCGCGCGCATCGCCTGGATGAGACCTTCCTTGTCGAGCCCTTTGCGCCATTCGTCGCGCGGTTTCAGGCGCACGAAGGTCTCCGACATGTTGACGCCTTCGTTGTCGGTGCCGTCTTCCGGCCGGCCGTTCTCGCTCAGGACCTGCGTCACTTCGGGAAAGGTCAGGACGCGCTTGCGCACGTCGACCAGGATTTCCTGCGCGCGCCCGAGCGCGATGCTCGCCGGCATCTCGACGAAGATCAGGATGTCGCCTTCGTCGAGCTCGGGAAGAAACTCGGTACCGAGGCGGGTCACGCACAGGCCTCCGAGCGCGAGCAGGCCTGCGGCGGCGAGCAGGGTGAGGGAGCGCCGTCCAAGGAGTCGCACGAGCGCGCGCTGGTACGCATCGCGCAGGCGCTCGAGCCAGCGCGGCTCGCGCAGCTTGGCGTGCTGCGGCCGGAAGCCGAGCGCACACAGCGCCGGCACCAGCGTGATCGAGAACACGAGCGCGCCCAGCAGTGCAAACGCGTAAGTCAGCGCCAGCGGCCGGAAGATGCGGCCCTCGACCGACTGCAAAGTGAACACCGGCACCAGCGCGGCAATGATGATCAGCATCGCGTAGAAGGTCGGCCGGCCGACTTCGATCGCGGAGCGCACGACCTGCCGGAGCAGCGCTTTGTGGTCGGCGGGCGGATCGTGGCGCATCGAATGGATGACGTGCTCGACGAGCACGACTGCGCCGTCGACGAGAATGCCGAAGTCGATCGCGCCCATCGAGATCAGGTTCGCCGGCATGCCGAGCGTGTAGAGGCCGAGAAACGCGACGAGCAGCGAAAGCGGGATGACCACCGCGACGATCGCCGAGCCGACCACGCTGCGCAGGAACAGCCACACGACCGCGACGACGAGGATGAAGCCGTGCAGCAGGTTCGTGTGCACCGTCGAGAGCGTGTGCTCGACGAGCGCGGTGCGATCGAAGAACATCTCGACGCGCATCCCTTTGGGCAGGATCGTGTCGTTGAGCTCCTGGACTTTCTTGTGGATGCCCTCGAGCACCGCCGATGGGTTCTGGCCGCGGCGCATCAGCACGAAGCCTTCGATCGCCTCCTTCTGCTCGTTGTATCCGACCGAGCCGCGGCGCGGCGTCGCCGAGAGCGTGAGATCGGCGACGTCGCCCACCGTGGTGGCGGTGCCCTGCTTGCTCTTCAGGACGATGCGCTTGATGTCGTCGGGCGACTCGATGTAGCCGACGCCGCGCACCGTCAGCTCCTGGTCGCCGTTGCGCAGAAAACCGCCGCCGACGTTGACGTTCGCTTTCGATACCGCAGTCGTGAGGTCGGCGAGCGTGAGGCCGGCCGCATACAGCTTCGCCGGGTCGACCTGGATGTGGACTTCCTTGAGAAAGCCGCCGAACGGAACGACGTCTCCGACACCCTGCACCTGCTTCATCACGCGCGTGACGGTCCACTGCAGCTCGGCGCGCATGTCGTAGAGATCGTGACGATCGCTCGTCATGCGGAACTGGTAGATCTCGCCGAGCGGGGTGGTCTCGGGATTGAGCACCGGCGTGATGCCGGTGGGAAGCTCGGCTCCGGACAGACGCTGTGCGACGAGCAGGCGCGACGAGAACGCGTCGACGCGGTCCTCGAAAATCAGCGTGATCAGCGACAGGCCGAAAAGGCTTTCGCTGCGCATGGTCGTCGCGCCCGGCGTGCCGTTGAGCGCACGCTCCAGCGGCACCGTGATCTGGCGCTCGACCTCCTCCGGCGCGGCGCCGGGCATCTGCGTGATGACGGTGACCTGCGCGTTGGTCACGTCGGGGAACGCCTCGATCGGCGTCTCGAGATAGGCACGCAGCCCGAAGACGGCGATGACGGCGGTGACGAAGACGGCGGCGATGCGCCGGTGCACGGATGTTTCGATGAGCCAGGTGAGCACGGCGAGGTGTCTAGAGGAGTTGCTCGGCGGCGCTGTCGAGGAGCAGCGCACCTTTGACGACGATGCGCTCGCCCGGCTTCAGGCCTTCGAGGACCGGCACGCGCCCGGCACTGGCGGGGCCGACTCGCACGTCGCGCGCTTCGAACCGGCCGTCGGCGCGCTGCACGTAGACCACTCGCCGCTTGCCGTCCTTGATGAGCACCGCGGTGACCGGGACGGTGAGTCCCTGCGCGCGCGTCGGGAAGCGCAGCTCGGCATACATGCCGGGCGCCAGACCCGACAGATCGCCGCGCAGCGCGATGTAGATCGGCAGTCGCCTGGTTTCGGGATCGATGCGCGAGCCGAGGCCGTCGACCGCGCCTTCGAGCTGGCGCCGTGCGCTGGGTATCGACACCGCCGCCGTCTGGCCTTTGACCACGGCCGCAGTGTCCGACTCGGGCACGTCCGCGACCGCCCACAACCGTGACGCGTCCGCGATCTCGACCAGTGCCTCCCCGCCCGGCGCGACCATCGTGCCGACGGTCGCTATCACCGTCATCACGACGCCGGCGGTGGGCGCGCGCAGGCTGACCACGTCGCCCTGCCCGCCGCCGAGCAGGACACTCGCGCGTCGCGCGCGTTCGAGCTCGGCGCGGGCTTCGCGCACGCGCGTCTGCGCTTCGAAGCGCTCGAGCTCGAGGCCCACGCCTTTGGCGATCATCTCGTTCTGTCGCCGCAGGTTGTCTTCGGCCGCCGCCGCGCGCGCCTGCGCCTGTTCGAGCGTGGCGCGCGCGCCGGCCGCGTCCGCGCTTTGCAGCGTGAGCAGCACTTTGCCTGCGCCGACCGCTTCTCCGGGCCGCACGAGCACCGATGCCACGCGGCCTGCCGTCGGCGCACCGAGGCTGGACATCGCTTCGGGACGCAGCGACACGCGTCCGGGAACCGGTCCATAGGTCGCAACCGAATCCGCGGCGCTCACCGCTTCGATGGTGAGGTAGGCGAGGCTCGGGTCCTGCAGCGCGAGCCCGCCGTTGACGAGCTTGGGCGCGTCGGTCTTTTCGACCGGACGATCGCACGCGGTCAGGGCCGCGGCCGTCAAGACAATCGCGCACGGCAAGTACAGCCGGCGCGTCAATGCGCGGAAGAGGGTGCTGCGAGGACGTTGCATTCGAGGCGATGCTTGATGGATGATGCCAGCCTTGATTCTATGGACGGCCACCGATGAATCCTGTCGCGAAGCTGTCATCTTGAGGAACCTCGCGCTCATGCACGTGCTGCTGGTTGAAGACGATCGTATGCTCGCCAGCGGCATCGCCGCGGCGTTATCCCAGACCGGCTACACCGTCGAAGTGGCAGGCACCGCCGAGCAAGGGCTGCGGCTCGCGCGCGCCGGCGCTTTCAACATCGGCATACTCGATCTCGGCCTGCCCGACCGCGACGGGCTCGTCCTGCTGCGCGACATCCGCGACGACGGCATGATCTTCCCGATCCTGATCCTGAGCGCGCGCGACGCGCTGAACGACCGCATCCGCGGCCTCGATACCGGCGCCGACGATTACCTCGTCAAGCCTTTTGCGCTGTCGGAGCTCGAAGCGCGGCTGCGTGCGCTGCTCAGGCGCGGCGAGGAATCGACGGCGTGGCGTCATGTCGGAGAGCTGCGCTTCGATGCCGCGGGCAAATGCGCGCTCCTGCGCGGCGAGCCGCTCGAGCTGACGGCGCGCGAGCTCTCGATACTCGAAGGGCTCATGCACCGTGTCGGCAAGACCGTGAGCAAGCAGGCGCTCTTCGACGCGGTCTTTCCTTACGAGACCGACGTGGGTCCCAACGCGCTCGAAGTGCACGTGAGCCGGCTGCGCCACAAGCTCAAGGCGGCGGGGGTGACGATCCGCGCGGTGCGAGGCCTCGGTTACCGCATCGACGAGCAGGCCGCGGATGGCTGAACCTCGCAGCATTCGCCGCGCGCTCCTCGCACGGCTGATGGCGCCGCTCCTCATGATTCTCGCGCTCAGCGGGATATCGGCTTACGGTCTCGCCCAGCATTTTTCGCAGGTCGTGCTCGACAACTGGCTTTACGATTCGGCGATGTCGCTCGCGAATCGCGTGCGCTGGGAGAACGGGCGCGCCGTGGTCGACCTGCCCGAAGGCGCGCGCGAGATCCTCGAATGGGACATCGTCGACCGCGTCTATTACGAGGTCGGGCCGCTCCGCGGCGAGCGCCTGATGGGCAACGCCTTCCTGCCGCTGCCGCCTTCGATGCCGCACGACTCGGCTGCGGTGTATTACGAAGGCATCGTCAGCGGCGCTTCGGTGCGCGTGCTTGCGGTGGCGCTGAAGGCGCCCGACGGCAACCCGATCATCGTCAAAGTCGCGGAGACCCGGCACAAGCGCAACGCGCTCGCGAGCGAAGTGCTGTGGATCAGCGTCGTGCTCTCGGTCATGCTCGCCGCGGTCTCGCTGCTCGTGATCTGGTACGGCGTGGGCAGCGGTATCGACTCGATGGAGAAAGCGGTGCGCGACGTGCGCAGCCAGCACGCGGTCGCGGCACTCACGCCGATTCCGATCGATGCCGAAGTGCCGGTCGAAGTGGTTCCGCTGGTGCACGAAATCAATGACCTCATCGGGGACCTTTCAGCCTCGCACCGGCTGAACCAGCGCTTCGTCGCCGACGCCGCGCACCAGTTGCGAACCCCGCTCGCAGCGCTGCGCGTGCAGCTCGAGCTCGCGCTGCGCGAGCACGACCCCGAGCGCCACGCGCGCGCGATCAACGACGCGGTGCACGTGCTGACGCGAATGGGCCACACCCTGCACCAGCTCCTGACGCTCGCCAAAGCCGACGAGGAGGCGAGCGATACCCTGCCGCTCGTCGACATCGATCTCATCGCCCGCGAGGAAGTCGAGCGGCGCATCGACGACGCGGTTTCCGCAGGCGTGGATCTCGGCTATTCCGGCACCGGCGAGCCCATCCTCATCCGCGGCCAGGAAGACCTGCTGCGCGAAGCGGTCGCGAATCTTCTCGACAACGCGCTGCGCTACGGCGGCACCGGAGAGCGCGTGACCGTCGGCGTGGAAACGAACGCGCCCGAGATTTACGTCGAGGACGAAGGCCCGGGCATTCCGGAGAAAGAGCGCGACCGCGTGCGCGAGCGCTTCTACCGCATCGCCGGCACGCAAGGCGACGGTTGCGGCCTCGGCCTGTCGATCGTCGAAGAGATCGTGCGCCGCCACGCCGGCTCGCTCGTGCTCGAAAGCGGCGCCGGCGGCGCGGGCCTGCGCGCCCGGTTCATATTCCCGAGCTAGCGTGGCGAGTCGCAAATTCGCAGAAGTATGGAAGGCCGTTCGTGCTGAGCTTGTCGAAGCATGAACACTGCCGTTCACCCTTCGACTGCGGCGCAGTGCGCCTGCTCAGGGCGAACGGATTGTGACGCGAATTTGAGAA
>JAQGNC010000290.1 GCA_028292065.1 Betaproteobacteria bacterium | reverse complement strand
TCGCTGAACTGCGCCGCGACGAAATCCTCGTCTTTCAGCGCTTCCTGCAGCGCTGCCGAGACCTTGCTGCGGCCGGTCGAATTGTTTTCGGCTTTCAGTATCTCGCGGCATTTCGCGGCGAATGCTTGCAGTGTCTGCGTCATGAATCCTCCCTGTTGCGTTCGTAGGCTCCCGCCGGCTCAGCGCCGAAGCGGGAAAGCAGGCTGCGCCGCTGACGGAATCGTCAGCGGCGTAGCCGAAAGCAGGCTGCGCCGCCGGCGGACCGTCAGCGGCGCAGCCTGAAATAAATCTCCGGCAGCTTGTTCGGCAGGCTGTTGATGTGGTCGAGGACCAGGTAGTGCCCGGTGCCGAAGATCTGCGGCAGGTACTGGTTCGCCATGGTGTCGACGGTGATGCAGAAAGGATGCACCCCTTTGGACACCGCTTCCTTGACCGCCATGCGGGTGTCTTCGTGCAGATAGCGCCGGTCGCCGCCGTCGTCGTAGTCCTCGGGACGACCGTCGGACAGGATCAGGAGCAGCCTGCGCCGGCTTTCGATGCCTTCGAAAGACGCGGTCGCGTGCCGGATCGCCGCGCCCATGCGCGTTGCCAGCCTGCCTGACATCCCGCCGATCTGGCTGCGCACGTCCTGCGACAGCGGCTCGTCGAAACCCTTGATGTTGTAGTAGCTGACGTTGTCGCGGTACTTGGAGCAGAAACCCGCGATCGAATAGCTGTCGCCGACTTCCTCCATGCTTTCGGCGAAGAGCAGCACGCCCGCGCGAACGCGGTCCACCAAACGACCGCCGCCTTCGGGCAGGTGCTGCATGATCGAAGTCGACATATCGGCGAGCAGTGTCACGGCGACTTCGCGCTGGCGCATCTCGCGCCGGCGGTAGATGTCGGCTTTGGGCGAGCGCCCGGCGCGCTTCTCGGCGACGTAGCTCACCACCGCGTTCAGATCCATGTCGTCGCCGTCGAACTGGCGCAGCTTCGGCGCCATGCGCGTGGGCTTTTGCGACTGGATGGCTTTCTTCAGGCGCTTTAACGCGTTCGAATACTGGTTCATCAGGCGGTTGGTCTCCGCCATGTTCGATTCGGCGAGGCGCTTTTCCTGCACCCAGCTCCAGTTGCGCTTGTAGCGCGCTTCGCGATAGTCCCATTCGGGATACGGCACGCCTTTGTCGCTGCCGCCGGCGTTGCCGTGCTCGCCGCTGGGTTTGCTCGCGGTCTGGGTCGAAGAGCCGCTGCTCTCGCCGACGCCGGCGACTTCCTCGCGCTTGCCGCTGTCCTGCTGGTCGCCGGCTTCGGCGTTCTGCGGCGTGCTTTCTTCCTCACCCTGCTCCTGCTGCTCGCTCTGCTGCTCGGCGCCGGCCTGGGTCTGCTGGTCCTGGTCCTGCTTTTCCTGCGGATGCGCGAGGCGCGAGGCGTTCGGCCCGCGCCCCGGAAGATACGCCGCATGCATCGCTTCGACGTCGACGACGCGAGGCAGGGTGTCCTCCTCGTAAAGCGCCAGAGCGATGCGGTACGAATCGGCGACGGTCGAGCCCGGCTCGAGGAGCGGCGCGAAACGCGCGTCCGGGGCGCCTTTGCCTCTCGAGGCCGCGAGCGCGCCCTCGACCGTCGCCAGCGCCAGGTCGAAATACGCGCCGGTCTCGGGATGGCGGGCGCCGGCGTCGTGGGCAGTCCCGGCGAGCCGCTGGAGGTGGTTCGGAACCTGGTTCTGGGTCCGGTAATCGACCCGCAGGTCTTCGCACACGTCGAAAATGAGCTGGAAGCGCAGCGCGTCGTCGCCGAAACGCACGAAGAGCGGCGCCCACGACACCGCACCCGCCGCGGGGAATTCGACTTTCGCGGCGTCGAACAGCGCTTTCATGCCTGTACGGTCGAACGTGCCGAAGCGCATGTGCCCGGCCGCGTGCAGCACCGCGAGTATCGCTTCGTCGCGGCTCCCCATGACCGCGGGGACGTAAAGGCTGCGCCCGTCGGTCTCGACGAAAGGCCGTCCTTTCTCGGGCGACCAGCTCGATTCCTTGAGGTCGAAAGCGCCGCCGAACCACACGTCGAGCAGCATGGCCAGCAAGCGGTTGCGGTCGACGAGCCTGAAACCAGGCAGATGCTCGAGGAGCAGCGCCAGGCTCTCTTCGGATTCGAGCCTGAAATACGCTTCGCCGCGCGCGCGCCCCGATTGCAGGATGTCGGCGCCGCGCAGCGCCCACGGCAGGATCGCCTGCGGTCCGAGCAGGTTGCGAACGCGCAGCGCGCCGGGCAGGTAAGTGGCAAGCATGAGCTTGCGCGATTCGAAGAGCTCTTCGGCCGGCGCGCTGAGCTGCTCGACGCCGGAGATCCCCTGCCGGCCGGACAGATCGAGCACCGGCGTCGAGAAATACGCCGCGCCGCTGTCGATCTGACGCGCGCACCAGTTCAGGCCGATCTGCGCCCAGCGCTTCTCGCCGGCGTGCCCGAGCGAGCCGAACGCGCGAGGCAGGTTGGACATGAAGCCTTCGAGCGCGCGCCACGAGCCGCGCCAGCGCATGAACTCGAGCGCCTGCTTCGTCCACGGGAGCACCGTTTCCGACACCTGCTCGGCTTCGACGCTGCCGCGGATGAAAGCCTTGCCGGCTTCGCGGTCGAAATCATACAGCGCGCGGCACGCCGACAGCCACGCGGCCGTCACTTCCTCGCCGTGAGGCTCGATCTCGGGAAGGATCTGCTCGATGTTGCGGGTCGCGGCGTGGCTCTGATGCTCGAGCTGCGCGAGGAGCGCCGCGACCGCTGGCTTACGCTCTGCCACGGGAAACCTTCCGCGTCACGCGGAGAAATGCGCTCGAACGATCTCCATGAGCGCATCCGCGAGCTCGATGTCGTCGGTGATCGGGTTGACCATCGCGACCTGGCACGCGGCGACCGGATCGAGGCCGGCGTTGATCATGTTCGCCGCGTAGACCAGCGCGCGGGTCGAGGTCGCCTCCTCGAGCCCGTGGTCCTTCAACTGGCGCGCCTTGCGGCCCGCGGCGACGAGGTGATGCACGAGCTCGGGCGAGATGCCTGCGGCTTCGTTGAGCACGATCTTGCGCTCGACCTCTTCGACCGGAAAATCGAAGTTGATCGCGATGAAGCGCTGCTTGGTCGAAGGCTTCAGGTCTTTGAGCACCGTCTGATAGCCCGGGTTGTAGGAGATCACCAGCATGAAATCCTCGTGCGCCTCGATCTCCTGGCCTTTCTTCTCGATCGT
>JAQGNC010000274.1 GCA_028292065.1 Betaproteobacteria bacterium | reverse complement strand
CGCCCCAGTTCACCGACTTCAACATGATCTCGACCGTCGGCGCGTTCGGCTTCGGACTGTCGCAGCTCGTGTTCCTGTGGTGCGTGGTGAAGTGCATCCGCGGCGGCGTCAAAGCCCCGGACCACGCGTGGGAAGGTGCGGAGGGACTGGAATGGACCGTGCCGTCGCCGGCGCCGTATCACACCTTCGAGATCCCGCCCCTTGTCAAATAAGGCGCTAACCGCGAACGCGATGGAGCCTGCCGCCGTGGACCAGAAAAAGCTTCGGACCGCGCTGATCCTCGCTACCATCGCCGCCGCGCTTTTCGTCGGCATCATCGCGAGATACTGGCTGTCGTGAGCAACACGCAAGACAGCGCCGTCGCGGCGAGCACCGCGCGCAGCAACACTGCGATGCTGCGCAAGCTCGTCGTCGTGACGTGCGTCATGTTCGGCTTCGGTTTCGCGATGGTGCCGTTCTACAAGGCGCTGTGCGAAATCACCGGCCTCAACAACGTGCTGAAGGCGGACGAAGTGTCGAACACGCAGGTGGACGCCACCCGCACGCTGACGATGCAGTTCGACACCAACCTGCGCAACGACCTGCCGTGGACGTTCACGCCGGTCGAAAAAAGCGTGAGCTTCCACCCCGGCGAGCTCGTTCACGTCACTTTCGAGGTGCGCAACAATTCGGACCGTGCGATCACCGGCCAGGCGGTCCCGAGCTGGGGTCCGCAGGTCACCGGCCGCCACCTGAAGAAGCTCGAGTGCTTCTGTTTCACGCAGCAGACCCTGCAGCCGCACGAAGTTCGCCGCATGCCGGTGGTGTTCGTGGTCGAGAAGACGCTGCCCGAAGAGGTCACGTTCGTGACGATGTCGTATACCTTCTTTCAGGTTGAGGGCCGCGCCTCCAGCGCAGCCATCAACCGCTTTCAGGTTGAGGGCCGCGCTCCGAGCGCAGCCATCAACCGCTTCCAGGTCGAGGGACGCGCTCCAAGCGCAGCCGTCGACAAGGTCCATGCGAGCGCGGGGACGCCGGGGTGAAGCTCGTGACCGAACCCGACAAAGGCCGCAAGGCCGGTCCTCTCGACGTCGCGAAGGCGGTGTTCTGGTCGTTTCTCGGGATCCGCAAGCGCGCGGCGCACGAGAAGGACTTCGTCACGCTGAAGCCGCAGCAGGTCATCGTTGCCGGAATCATCGGCGCAGTGATTTTCGTTTTATGCCTCGTCACGCTCGTCAAATTGATCACGAGCTGACGGGAAGACAGATTAGCAAGGGGAGACGACCGAGATGTTGAGCCAATCCACGCGGTACTACGTTCCGCAGCCTTCGACCTACCCGATTTTCGGGTCTTTCGCGCTGCTCCTGATGGCGCTCGGCGCCGCGTCGTGGTTCAACGGCGTGGGCTGGGGCAAGTACGTGACCTTCACCGGCATGGCGGTGCTGTTTTACATGATCGCGGGCTGGTTCAGCACCGTTGCGCACGAGTCCGAACGCGGCGAGTACAACAAGCAGGTCGACGGCTCGTTCCGCTGGGGCATGGGCTGGTTCATCTTCTCCGAAGTGATGTTCTTCGGCGCATTCTTCGGCGCGCTGTTCTACATGCGCGTGCTGTCGGTCCCGGATCTGGGCGGCCTGGAGAGCCAGCAGCTCATCTGGCCCGGATTCAAGCCGGCGTGGCCGACCGCAGGGCCCGGCATCGCCGAGTCGTTCACGCCGATGGCCGCTTGGGGGCTTCCGGCGCTGAACACGCTGATCCTCCTGACGTCGGGTGCGACCGTCACGTGGGCGCACTGGGGTCTGCTCAAGAACAATCGCTCGCAGCTCATCTGGGGCCTGGCGCTCACCGTCCTGCTCGGCGTCATGTTCATCACGTTCCAGGCGATCGAGTACTCGCACGCGTACAGCGAGCTCAACCTGAAGCTCACGACGGGCGCCTACGGCTCGACGTTCTTCATGCTGACCGGTTTCCACGGCTTCCACGTGACGATCGGCACGATCATGCTGATCGTCATCCTGTTCCGCAGCGTCGCCGGGCATTTCAAGCCCGAGCACCACTTCGGCTTCGAAGGTGTCGCGTGGTACTGGCACTTCGTCGACGTGGTCTGGCTCGGGCTTTTCATCTTCGTCTACTGGCTATAAAGCGCCAAACCAAAAAGAAGAAACAAAAACAACAAAGGCGCCAGAAGAACAAGTGCACCGTCAGTAGGGAGGCAGCGCCGCACTGAGTGCGGCGTTTTTTTGAGCGGCTGAATCGTGAACCGCTCCGAGGCCGGCGGGTCTACGCTACGGCCCGCGGTTTACGGCTCAGGCGGCGCTAAAGCTTGCCCGTGAAGTAGCCCAGCCTGAAGCCGATCATCAGCAGCGCGAAGAGCACGATCGACAGGATGACCCGCACGGTGAGCGCCTTGACCGCGCGGTCGGAAGTGCCGCGGTCTTTCCAGACGTAATACAGCCCTGAAAACAGGCTGATCAGGATGAAGGCGAGAAAGATGAGGACGATGAAGCGCATCGGTGAAGTCTAGCAAAGATGAGGCTCCCTGACCGCCGCGGGCGCTTCTGGCCGACGCTTGCGACCGTCGTCGGCGTGGCGATCACGCTCGCGCTCGGCAACTGGCAGCTCGGGCGCGGCGCGCAGAAGCGCGAGCTCAAGGCGCGCTACGAGACGCAGACCGCGCAGCCGCCGATACACGTCGGCGCGCAGGAGCTCGCCGCGAGCGACATGGACCTGCGGCGCGCCGAAGCCCGGGGCGTCTTCGATCCGCGCTATACCGTGTTCGTCGACAACCGCATCCATCGCGGGACACCGGGTTATCACGTGGTGATGCCGCTGAAGATCGAAGGGAGCGATCGTTACGTGCTGGTCAATCGCGGCTGGATCGCGAGACCTGCGCTGCGCACCGAGCTGCCCGAAGTGCGCACGCCGCCGGGCCCGGTCACGATCACCGGCGTCGTGGTGCCGCCGGCCCGTGCGCTCGAGCTCTCGAAGGAAGTGATCGAAGGAAGGGTGTGGCAGAACCTCACGGTCGAGCGCTATCGCAAGGCGATGCCGATTGCGATTCAGCCTTTCGTGGTGAGGCAGGACAGCGCGCTCGACGACGGCCTCGTCCGGGTGTGGCCCGCGCCCGACTTCGGTATCGAAAAACATTACGGCTACGCGTTCCAGTGGTTCGCGCTTGCCGCAACACTCGCAGTCTTTTATGCCGTCACTCAATTCAGATCCCGTCCTAAACCCCCGCCAGCGCCGTAGCCGGCTCGTGCTGTGGCTGGTGCTCGCGGTGTGCGCGGCGCCGGTCGTCGCTTCGTTCGTCACTTTCTACGTGTGGCGCCCGAGCGGCCACGTGAACTACGGCGAGCTCCTGCCGCCCAAACCGCTCCCCGACGTCGCGATGACCACTCTCGACGGCAAGCCTTTCCGGTTTTCCGATCTCAAAGGCGAATGGGTCCTCGTCACTGCGGACCGCGCCGCCTGCGACGAGCGTTGCCGCACCGAGCTCGTGTATACACGGCAGATCAGGCTTGCGCAGGCGAAGGAAGCCGAGCGCGTCGAGCGCGTGTGGCTCGTCACCGACGGCGGCGCTCCCGATGCCGCGATGCTCAAGGAGCAGCCCGACCTGCGCGTGGTTCGCGCGAACGGCTTCGAGCAGGCGCTGCCCGCGCCGCACGACGTTACCGCTCACGTCTTCGTGGTCGATCCGCTCGGCAACCTGATGATGCGCTTCCCCGAAAATGCGGACCCTCGCCGCATGCTCAAAGATGTGTCCCGCCTCCTGAGGCATTCGAAGTGGAAGTGACGACGCTGCATCGCAAGCTCGTGCTCGTCGCGACGTGCCTCGCTTTCGTCGTGGTCGTCGTCGGCGCGTACGTGCGCCTGATGCACGCGGGGCTCGGCTGTCCGGACTGGCCCGGCTGCTACGGCGAGCTCACGCCCGCGCACGCCGAAGAAGACATCGCCCGCGCCGTCGCCGCGCAAGGCGGGGAGCACGGGCCGGTGTCGGCGGCCAAGGCGTGGAAAGAGATGTTCCACC
>JAQGNC010000174.1 GCA_028292065.1 Betaproteobacteria bacterium | reverse complement strand
TCGACTCGTCGACCATAGCCGCGCTGATGCAGGCGCAGGCGGCGGGGCCGGTCAAGACGTTTTCGATCGGCTTTCACGAGGACGCGTACAACGAAGCCGTTTACGCCAAGGCGGTCGCGGACCATCTCGGCACCGACCACACCGAGCTTTACGTGACGCCGCGTGAAGCGCTCGCGATCGTGCCGACGCTGCCCCAGACCTACGACGAGCCGTTCGCCGACTCGTCCCAGATCCCGACGATGCTCGTCTCGCAGCTCGCACGCAGCAAAGTCACGGTGAGCCAGACCGGCGACGGCGGCGACGAGTTGTTCTGCGGCTACGTGCGCTACTTCTGGGGGCGGCGGATCTGGAACCAGGTCGGGCGGCTGCCTTACGGCCTCCGCAACGCAGCCGGCGCGGCGCTCAAGACGCTTTCCCAGGATTCGTGGGACGCGGTGCTCGGCAAGTTGAGGCCGGTCATGAGCCGGGTCTCGGGCCGGGAGATCACCGGCGAGCGCATGCACAAGCTCGCGGACGTGCTCGGCACGCGTTCGCCCGAAGTGTTCTACCAGGGGCTCGCGTCGCACTGGAACGATCCGGAATCTATCGTCTACGACTCGCGTGAGATGTCGACCGCGCTGTCCGACCCGGCGCAGTGGGCGAATCTGGACGACTTCGCCTCGCGGATGATGTATCTCGATTCGGTGAGCTACCTGCCCGACGACATCCTGGTGAAAGTCGACAGGGCGAGCATGGCTTACGGACTCGAGAGCCGCGTGCCGCTGCTCGACCATCGCGTGGTGGAGTATGCGTGGCGCATCCCGCTGTCGATGAAAATCCGCAACAACCAGGGCAAGTGGCCGCTGCGCGAAGTGCTGTATCGCTACGTTCCGCGCAGCCTCATCGAAAGGCCGAAGATGGGTTTCGGCGTACCGATCGACACCTGGCTGCGCGGGCCGCTGCGCGAGTGGGCCGAGGATCTGTTGAGCGAGCGCAAGCTCCGCGACGGCGGCTATTTCGATCCGAAGCCGATACGGCGGCTGTGGGACGAGCATCTGTCCGGCACGAAAAACTGGCAGTTCTGGCTGTGGGACATCCTCATGTTCCAGGCATGGCTCGACGAGCAGGCGCTCCCGGTCATCGAGCGCCGATGCGCCTGAGCGCAGCGCCCGACGCGGCGGCGCGTGCAGCCTCCGCGGTCCCGCCGCCGACGCCCGCAGCCCCAAAGCTGCGCATCGGCGTCGTGCTCGGCGGCACGCGCCTGCGCGCGTGGGAAGCGTCGATGCTCCAGCGCCTGCGCGAGTCGGACTATGCCGCGCTCGCGGCGGTGCTGCTGCCCCGGCAGCGCAACGACGGCCCCGATACTCCGGGTCTGCCTGAATCGACGGGCAGGGCAGGGCGCCTGTTGCGCCGTCCGCTGCACGCGGCCGCGCTCGCGCTCGAGGCGAAAATCGCGTGCGATTGCGATGCGTTCGCGTGGGACGATACGAGCGCAGCCCTCCGCGGTGTCGAGACGATAGACGCCGACGCTCGCAACGGTCGCCTCGAGCTCGACGCGGCCGACTTGCGCCGTGTCGAAGCGCTCGATCTGGACGTGTGGGTGCATCTGGGCGGCCCGTATCCCGGCGCAGCCGTGCAGGCGTCGGCGCGATACGGTACCTGGCGCCTGACCCACGGCGGCTGGCCGGCGCACGACGCCGCCGCAGCCGGTTTCTGGCCGGTCTGTCTCGACGCGACGATCATCGAATCGGCACTCGTCGCCGAAGACGCCGGGCGTTCGAGGGCGCTGATGACGTCGGTGTCAGGCACCAACCGCTACTCGGTCAAGCTCAACCGCAGCGCCCTGTACTGGAAAACCTCGTCGCTGCTGCCGCGCGCGCTCGCGGCCTTGCACCGGCGGGGGCCTGCAGCCATCAGCGAGCACCGCCAGGACGAGGGCGCGCGCACAGAGGAGGCGCTGCGCGTTCCCACCGCCGGACAGCTTGCGGCGCACGTCGGGCGCAACGTCATGCGCCGCGCGCGCGATTTCCTCCACCGCCACTTCGCGCTCGACCGCTGGATCCTGCTCGTGCATCCGGGTGAAGAGCCTTGCACCGCGGCCCGCGAGTTCACGAAGATCGTTCCGCCCAAGGACCGCTTCTGGGCCGATCCGCATGTCGTGCCCAAAGGCGATCGGTATTACGTCTTCATCGAGGAACTGCCTTTCGCGACCGGCAAAGGCCACATCTCGGTCCTCGTGCTCGACGCCCGGGGCGTGCCGCAAGGGGACGCGACGACAGTGCTCGAGTGCGACTACCACCTGTCGTACCCCTGCGTGTTCGCGCACGACGGCGAATATTTCATGATCCCGGAGTCTTCGGAAAATCGTACCATCGACCTTTATCGATGCACCGCTTTCCCGTTCGAATGGCAATTCGTGAAAACCCTGCTGAAGGACATCGACGCGGTCGACACGACCGTCGTCGAGCACGACGGACGGTGGTGGCTTTTCGCAGGCGTTCGCGAGAACGAAGGCGCTTCGTTTTGCGAAGAGCTTTTCGTGTTTCACGCGAAGTCGCCGCTCGATGCGGAATGGACGCCGCACGCGGCGAACCCGGTGATATCGGACGTGCGCC
>JAQGNC010000162.1 GCA_028292065.1 Betaproteobacteria bacterium | reverse complement strand
CGGAAGCGGTTCATGTCGCCGCGGCCGCGCGGGGCGCGCGACGGCTGGCGCTGGGGCTGGGCGGCCACCGGTGCTTCTTCGGGCTTGCGCTGCTTGAACCAGCCGAAAATCTTGCTGATGATCGAACCGTCGTCGCCGGTCGCGGCGGGGGCTGGCGCTGCCACGGGGGCCGGGGCGGGGGCGGGCGCCGGCTCGCGTGCCATCGGCGCGGGTTGCTGCGGCGTGATGCCTTTGACCGCTGCGACCGGACGCGGCACAGCCGGCTCCTGCGAGGTCGCGGTCGAATCCTTGTCTTCCGCAGGCACTTCGACGAGGTCGTAGCTCGCCGGCAGCGGTTCGGAATGGTTGAGGTCGTCGTGGCGCAGGCGCGAGATCGTGTAGTTCGGCGTCTCGAGATGGATGTTCGGAATCAGCGTGACGCTGACTCGATGCCGCGCTTCGACGAGCTGAAGGTCGACACGTTTTTCGTTCAGCAGGAAAGTCGCCACGTCGACGGGCACCTGTGCGTGCACTGCCGCGGTGTTGTCCTTCATGCCTTCTTCCTGAATGATCCTCAGGATGTGCAGCGCGGTGGATTCGGTGCCGCGGATGTGGCCGGTGCCGTGGCAGCGCGGGCACGGGATGTAGCTCGTCTCGCCGATCGACGGGCGCAGGCGCTGGCGTGACAGCTCCATCAGGCCGAAGCGCGAGATCTTGCCCATCTGGACGCGGGCGCGGTCGTACTTGAGCGCATCGCGCAGGCGGTTTTCGACTTCGCGCTGGTTGCGCCCGACTTCCATGTCGATGAAGTCGATGACGATAAGACCGCCCAAGTCGCGCAGGCGCAGCTGGCGCGCGATCTCGTCGGCGGCCTCGAGGTTGGTGCGGAATGCGGTCTCTTCGATGTCGGCGCCCTTGGTCGAGCGGGCCGAGTTCACGTCGACTGAGACGAGCGCTTCGGTGTGGTCGATCACCACGCCGCCGCCCGAGGGCAGGGTGACTGCCCGTGAATACGCGGATTCGATCTGGTGCTCGATCTGGAAGCGCGAGAACAGCGGGACGTCGTCCTTGTAGAGCTTCACGCGGTTCACGTTGTTGGGCATCACGTGCCCCATGAACTGCTGCGCCTGCTCGTAGACGCTCTCGGTGTCGATCAGGATCTCGCCGATGTCCTGGTGGAAATAGTCGCGGATCGCGCGGATCACGAGACTCGATTCCTGGTAGATCAGGAAAGCGCCGGTCTGCGTCGTGGCGGCCTGCTCGATCGCGCGCCACAGCTGCATGAGGTAACCGAGGTCCCAGTTGAGCTCTTCGGCGGTGCGGCCGATCGCCGCGGTGCGGCCGATGACGCTCATGCCCTGGGGAATGTCGAGGCCGTCGATGATGTCGCGAAGCTCGTTGCGGTCTTCGCCTTCGACCCGCCGCGAGACGCCGCCGCCGCGGGGATTGTTCGGCATCAGCACGAGGTAGCGGCCGGCGAGGCTGATGAAAGTCGTCAGCGCGGCGCCTTTGTTGCCGCGCTCGTCCTTGTCGACCTGGACGATGACTTCCTGGCCTTCCTGGATCGCGTCCTGGATGCGCGCGCGGCCGACGTCTACACCGGCCTTGAAATAGGCGCGGGCGACTTCCTTGAACGGCAGGAAACCGTGGCGATCGCCGCCGTAATCGATGAAGGCGGCTTCGAGGCTGGGCTCGACGCGGGTGATGACACCCTTGTAGATGTTGCTTTTACGCTGCTCTTTGGCAGAGGACTCGATGTCGAGATCGATCAGCTTCTGACCGTCGACGATGGCGACGCGCAGCTCTTCGGCTTGCGTCGCGTTGAACAACATGCGTTTCATTTTTTGTATTCTCCCGCGCTCGGGCACGACACGGGACGGTCTGCACTGCTGCTGCCTGCTCGCAGGCGATTCGGGACTGATCAGTCACAGGGTGACGGGCATGTAAGGAGTGACCGCTGAAGTCGGGAAGTGCAGTTCCTGGGGACCCGCGCGTGTTGCGCGTGTCCGCGGTTATCGAGGGTGCCGTGAGCGCGTAATTCGTCTAGTATCGCTGCTTCGTCTGGTGAGCGAGATTAACCAGGAATCGTGTCACCGCGCATTACGCGCTTCGATTCGGCGACGCATCGTCGCTGATGCCATTTAAGTAAGTGCGGTGTTTCATCACCAGCTGCGCATTCACGCGCAGTCCCGCTCGAAAATACCTGCGGACTTGAGGCTACGGTGGTGCCGGATCGCGCGCCACTCGCGTTGCGGTTCGTGGCGCAGCAGGCCGGAAACGTGCGCTGGTGCGTAGAATAGTATAGGCAAATGAAAGGGTTAAGTAAAGATTCGGCAAGCTGGCACGAGGTCGGGGAGGAAGGCGACGCGCAACGGGTCGACAATTACCTCACCCGGCTGCTCAAAGGGGTCCCCAAAAGCCACGTCTACCGCATCCTCAGAAGCGGGGAAGTCAGGGTCAACAGCAAGCGAGTCGGGCCCGACCACCGGCTGAAGCTCGGCGACCGCCTGCGGATGCCGCCGATCCAGACCGCGAAGCCTCCCGCGCCCGCAGCACCCGCGCCGAACGGGCGCTCCCGGTTCACCGGGCGCATCCTGTTCGAGGACGACGCACTGCTCGTGATCGACAAACCCGCCGGCACCGCGGTGCACGGGGGGAGCGGGGTCAGCAGCGGAGTCATCGAGCAGCTGCGCCAGGAACGTCCCGACGCGCGCTTCCTCGAGCTCGTCCACCGCCTCGATCGCGACACTTCCGGCGTGCTGATGCTCGCGAAGAAGCGCTCGGCGCTCACCGAACTGCACCGGCAGCTGCGCGAAGGCGGGGCGCACAAGCTCTACCTCACGCTTGCGAAAGGCCGCTGGAGCGACGCCAAGCGCAGCGTGAAGCTCGCGCTGCACAAGTACGTACTCGCGTCCGGCGAGCGCCGGGTGCGCGTGCAGGACGATGGGCAGGCGTCGCAGACGATCTTCAGGCTGCAGCGCGCGTGGCCCGATTTCAGCCTGCTCGAAGCGGAGTTGAAGACCGGCCGCACCCACCAGATCCGCGTCCACCTCGCGCACTTGGGCCATCCGATTGCCGGAGACGACAAATATGGGGATTTCGAATTGAACAAGGCGCTCGGCCGCCAGGGCTTGAAGCGCATGTTCCTGCACGCCTTCAAGCTGACCATTCAACACCCTTCGAGCGGCGAGCCCGCGACCTTCGAAGCCCCTTTGCCGGCGGATCTCGCCGCTTTCCTCGCGAGACTGGATACGGTCGATGCCGGCGCGGTTTGACCTGATCGTCTTCGACTGGGACGGCACGCTCATGGACTCGGCGGCGTGCATCGCGGGCTCGCTCCAGGCGGCGTGCGGCGATCTGGGCTACCCGGTTCCCACCGACCGCGACGCGCGCTACGTGATCGGGCTCGGGCTGCACGACGCGATGGCGCACGTGCTGCCGGGCGTGGCGCCCGCGCAGTACGAGCCGGTGGTCGAGCGCTACCGCCATCATTTCCTGGCGCGCGACGGCGGCACGACGCTGTTCGCGGGCGTCGCCGAACTGGTTCGCGACTTGCATGAGCGCGGGCACCTGCTCGCGGTGGCCACCGGCAAGACGCGTCGCGGGCTGGATCGCGCACTCGAAGCCTGCGGTCTCGCGCACTATTTCGATGCGACGCGCTGCGCCGACGAAGGACAATCGAAACCGCACCCCGGGATGCTGCAATGGCTGATCGCCGAACTGAAAGTGGAGCCGGGCCGGACCTTGATGATCGGAGATACGACCCACGACATGGGCATGGCCCGCGCGGCAGGCGTCCCTCGCCTCGCGATCGCACACGGCGCACACGAGGCGTGCGATCTTGCGGAGTACGAGCCTCTGGCGTGCGTGGCCGATTGCCGCGAGCTTGGCTATTGGCTCGCACGCAACGCCTGAGCGGGAGCTCGCCTTACCCGGCTATACTATGACCGTGGTGTGAACATGCTTGACACTCGAACGAATCGGGCAGTCGCACCGCGCGGCGGACAACGGCAACACCGGATCACAGGCTGAAGGCTCTGCATGGCGGAACTCGAACGTAATACCGAAGAGAATTGGGAGCGCAAAGCACTGGAGCGCGTGGCGCTGGCCGCGGTCCAGGAGCAGCGCCGCGCGCGTCACTGGGGCATCTTCTTCAAGCTCCTCGGATTCACCTATCTGTTCGTCCTGCTGTTCATCGCGCTCGGCTGGACCGCAAAGAAGGACACGGGCTCGGGCAAGCACACCGCGCTCGTCGAGCTGCGCGGCGTGATCAGCGCCGAAAGCGCCGCGAGCGCGGACAACGTGGTGAGCGGCTTGCAGGAAGCTTTCAAGGACAAGCGCACGCAAGGGGTCATCCTGCGCATCAACAGCCCCGGCGGCAGCCCGGTCCAGGCCGGGCACATCAACGACGAGATCAGGCGACTGCGCGCTAAATATCCGAACATTCCGCTCTACGCGGTGGTCGAGGACATCTGCGCGTCCGGCGGCTATTACGTCGCGGTGGCGGCCGACCAGATCTACGTCGACAAAGGCAGCATCATCGGGTCGGTCGGCGTGCTCATGGACGGTTTCGGCTTCACCGGCCTCATGGACAAGCTCGGCATCGAGCGCCGGTTGCTCGCCGCAGGCAAGAACAAGGGCTTTCTCGACCCGTTCTCTCCGATCCGCGAAGACCAGAAGGAATTCGCCGAATCGATGCTCGGCGAGATTCACCAGCAGTTCATCACCGTCGTTCGCCAGGGGCGCGGCAAGCGCCTGAAAGAGACGCCGGACATGTTCTCAGGTCTGGTATGGGTCGGAACGAAGAGCATCGACCTGGGCCTCGCCGATGCGCTGGGGAGCATCGACTATGTCGCGCGCGAAGTCATCAAGGCCGAAGACATCGTCGATTTCACGCAGCACGAGAGCATCGCCGAGCGCGTGGCGCGCCGTTTCGGCACCACGATGGCCGAGACCCTGTTGCGCACCTCGACGGTGAATCCGCTCACCATACGCTGAAAGCACTAGGCCGCATGCAGCGGCCGCACGCTGTAGTTGCACCGCCAGCAGTTGTAATCTAGCAATCTGATCGTGCCGCGACAGGCTCGGGAGAGGAGCTTCGCGGCGCAGGGAGGCTACGGTGAAGACGAACGCCTGGTTGCTGCGGCCGATCGCGTTGGCGGTCAGCAGCTGTTTCAGCTTGCCTGCGTTGGCCAATCCTACCGGTGCCCAGGTCATCCAGGGCACCGTGAGCTTTCAGGGTTCGGGCACCAACAATCTTACGGT
>JAQGNC010000165.1 GCA_028292065.1 Betaproteobacteria bacterium | reverse complement strand
TGGAATCCGGAGAGCGTCGCCGGCGCAAACGACAGCGCGGGCGCCTGCGCGAGGCGCACCGGCTCGTCGATCGGGCGCAGCGCGAGACCCACGCGCGGCTTGCCCGGAAACAGGGTTTCGATGCGGCGCATCGCCTGGAAGAAATCGTAGCGGTAAGGCTCCTGGTGCAGCTCGCCGAAGAACTGCGCGCGCTTCGCTTCCAGCACGCCATCGGCGACGGCGGATGCCGGGTCCGGCCGGGCTGCGTCACCCGGTCCGCCTGCGGCGGGTCCTAGAGGATCGGGCGTTCGCCGCATCGGGGCACCCAGCGCATGACCGGCCCGCGCGCGAGCGAGCGCAGCGCGGTCTCGGTGAACGAATTGATGGCGACGTGTCGCGCGAAGAAGCGCTCCATGACCGAACCGAAAAGAAAAGCGCTGCCGCCCTGGAACGCGAGCTCGTCGACTTCGAGCTCGATCTCGACACCGCGGCCGTACGCGATCGCGCCGGCGAAAGGCAGGCGCCGCACCGAGCGGCGGGTGCGCACGCTGCGCACCCCTTCGATCTGCTTCTTCATGCCGGCGTCGGCGCTTTGCGCATAGAGCGCGAGCATGTCGCGTAGCGCCGCCGCGCCGTCGGATGCGCTCGAATCCAGCAGCGACAGGTAGTTGAGCGACAGGTGGCTGATGAAGCGCCACGCGAGAGGCCCTTCGCCCAGCGGCGCGAGGGGCCGCGACGGCCCTTTGACGCAGCGTATCGCCTGCACCGGCGCAGCGGTGCCCAGCGTGAAATCGGTCTTGCCCACGTGCAGCGGCATCTGCAGCGGCAGGTCGCGGTTGGTGCACAAGGCGGTCACCGCGAGCTGCCGCAGGTCGCTGCGATACGGCGCCTCGTTCGGGTCGACGAGCGAGAGGTAGGTTTCGGTGCCGACATAGCTCGTGCGGATGCCGGTCTGCTTCTGCGTCTCTGACATCAGGCGCGGTTCGCGCTGCACCATGTAGTACGCGGGGCTGCGCGCATCCTCGGCGTGGAATGCCGCATAGAACGGATGGAAGGTCTGCTCGCTGTCGCTGCCGACCCCGTAGCCGGTGACTCCCGCGACCTGGAACACTTCGAAATCCATCGGCCGCGTCCGATCGGCCACCACGTGGTGCATGTGGGTGCTGTCGGACAGGTGAATGCGATCGGCCCGCTTCGGAAAGAGATTGATCGCGGGCGTGCAGAACAGCGCGAAGCTCGACGCATCGACCACGCTTTCGAGCGACGGCTCGCCGCGGTCGAACAGGATCGCGATCTCGAGCTCGGTCCCGGCGTGGCGCCGCACCGCCGGACCGAGCCCGCCGATGTCGACGAACAGAAAGCGCTGCGGAAAAGCGAAATACTCCTGCAGCAGGCGGTAGCCCTGGAAGCTGCGCAGCGTCGCGGGGAGCAGCGCCTCTTCGTCGCTGTACCCGGCCGGCCGCACGTTCTCGGGCTTGAGCATTTCGTACCACGCCGCGGGCTGCGGCACCGGCCGCACGATCGCGCCTGCGCACGCGCCGTGGAACAGCTCGTGCAGCTTGTACGCCGCGTCGTCGCTGCCGCCGATGAATACGCGTAGCCGGTCGAGTTCGAGCTTGTCGAAAGGCAGCCCCGCGGTCGACCGCAGCTTCAGGCGCACGCCGCCTTTCACGCGCTGGCCGCTGCGCAGCGCCGAGAGCGGCAGGTCGGGGGCGAAAGAAAAGTATTCGGCGTGCGTGATCTCGAGCGGCCACAGCGTCACGTCATGCGCGGTGCGGAATTCGCAGCTCGTCTTGTCGCCTTTGCCCGCCTGGCTCATGAGCGCCGCGCCGCGAGGCACGGTAAAGCCGCGCGCGAGGTTGGTGTCGTCGAGCTGCGGCTCGAGCTGCGCGACGAGCATCGACGGCATCGGCGCGAGATAGTTCGGGTAGACGATCTCGAGCAGGCGCTGGGTGAAGCGCGGAAACTCGGCGTCGATCTTCAGCTGCACCCGCGCCGCCATGAAAGCGACGCCTTCGAGCAGGCGCTCGACGTAGGGATCGGTGACTTCGATCCCGTCCATGCCTAAGCGCGCAGCGATCTTGGGGAACTGCTGCGCGAACTCCGACCCGACCTCCCGCAGATGCTGGAGCTCCTGGTTGTAATAGCGCAGCAGGCGCGGGTCCATCAGCGCAGCGCCCCGCCGTCGAGATCGAGGATGCGCACTTCGCCGGTCTCGAGGTCGAGGTCGGTGCGTAGCAGCATCTCGAGCGGAATCGGATGCGCCCACAGCGAGCCGCGGATCTCTATGCTGACCACGTTGTGCCGGTGCATGTCGTTCTCGGAAAAAAGCGCCCGCACTTCGAGCGTGGACGCGAGGATGCGAGGCTCGTAGAACTCGATCGCGCGGCGGATGCGGTGCTCGAGATCGAGCACGTCGACGGTGGAAGCCGTCTCGCCCGACAGCGAAGGCAGCCCGAAATTGACCACCGAGCTTTCCACGCGGTCGAAACCCGCGAGCTCGTCGGCCTCGGCCATGCGCGTGGCATTGAGCAGCCACGCCATGTCGCGCAGGACGGCCTGGCGGAAGCGGCTCTTGTTGATGACGCGAGCTTCTCGCGGCTCGGGTTGGCGGTTGCCGGGATCGTCGTCAGTCAGGCGGTCCAGCAGGGCGGGCTGCAGACGTTCCCGGGAGGCGAGCTCGGCCATGCCGGGTCACTGCGCAG
>JAQGNC010000131.1 GCA_028292065.1 Betaproteobacteria bacterium | reverse complement strand
CGCGGCGCGCGGACCGCCACGGACGATTACTTTGCAACGCTCGCCGCGCGGCCGCTTTTGAACCGCATCGATTACACCGGCCGCATGGCCGTCAAGCCGTGACGCGTATCGCTTCGGTCATCGCGGTCTAGGCAGTAGCCGCTTGTTTCCCTAGACCCGGCATGGCGAAGTCGAGCTTCTCGAGGTCGGAGATCACTTTCGACGCCTGTTCTTTCGAAAGCTCGACGAGCGGCGGGCGCACTTTGGTCCACGCGGGATCTTTCGCGTAGTGCGCGACCACCGCTTTGAGAGCCGGGATCATCACGTACTGCCCGGTCGCGTTGCGCACGGCGTCGAGGTCCTTCTGCTGCTGGTCGGCGCCGGCGTTCTTCCATTCTCGATAGAGCTTGTCGATCGGGCCGGGATTGACGTTCGCGGTGGCCGAGATGCAGCCGGCGCCGCCTTCACGCATGTTCGCGAGCAGGAACGATTCGCTGCCGACGAACACGTCGAAGCCCTGCTTCGAAAACGCGTCGAGGAAGAGCTTGGTGTTGTTCCAGTCGCCCGAGCTGTCTTTCATTCCGGCGATGGCAGTCGGATACGCTTTGAGCAGGCGCTCGACGAGCTTCGTCGTGATGCCGACGACCGCCACCGGGGGGATGTGATAGAGGTAAATGCGCAGCCGCGAATCACCGACGCGCTCGATCACTTCGGCGAAGCTGCGAAAGAGACCGTCTTCGCTGACTCCCTTGTAATAGAACGGCGGCAGCATGAGCACGCCCGCGCATCCGGCTTTCACCGCGTGCTCGGTGAGGCGCACGGTGTCGGTCAGCGCGCAGCAGCCGGTGCCCGGCATCATGCGCTTCGGGTCGACGTCGGCCGACAGCAGCGAATCCATCAGCGCGATGCGCTCGTTGACCGAGAGCGAGTTCGCTTCGCTGTTGGTGCCGAACACCGCAAGGCCGCAGTTCTGCGAGATCAGCCACTGGCACTGCGCGACGAAGCGGTCGGCGTCGGGGCTCAGGTCTTCATTGAAAGGCGTGACGACGGGCGAGAGCACGCCTTTGATGCGTTCGGTCTGGCTCATTTGGAGGTCCTGGTAATCCCTGTGATGCCGCTTCAGGGTTTTGCGTATCGGGGGTGCGTAGCGCCGTCCGGCGTCACCGCATGTAGCGTTTTCGAGAATAGCACAAGGGCGCCGGACGCCGAAAGAATACGCTCTATAATCCGGGCCCTAGGAGACAAAATGAAACAGAAAAGTATGCTCTCGGCAGTCGCGGCGGCGCTCCTGCCGACTGTCTTCGCGGCGCCGGTCGCGGCGCAGGAATATCCGGTGAAACCGGTTCGCTTCGTCATCGCTTTTTCGCCCGCCGGACCCAGCGACATCCTTACGCGCATCGTCGGTTCGAAGCTCGCGGAAAGCATGGGGCAGGTTTTCATATTCGACAATCGGCCCGGCGCGGGTGGAAACCTCGCCGGAGAGATCGTCGCCAGGGCGCCGCCGGACGGCTACACGCTGCTGATGGGCAACAACAGCATCCTCGCGACCAACGCGAGCCTGTACAGGAACATGAGCTTCGACCCGGTGAAAGATCTCGCGCCGGTCGCGCTGCTCGCCTCGCAGCCGAACATCCTCGTCGTGCATCCTTCGCTGCCGGTGCGTTCGGTCCGCGAGCTCATCGCGTTTGCGAAAGCACACCCCGACCAGCTCAACTATGCGTCTTCGGGAAGCGGCGCCGCCGCGCATCTCGCGGCCGAGCTTTTCAAGAGCATGGCGGGCGTGCAGATGGTGCACATCCCTTACAAAGGCGCGAGCCCGGCGCTCATCGACATGCTCGCCGGTCAGTGCCAGGTGATGTTCGCGACCGCGCTGTCGGTGCAGCCGTATTTGCAATCGAACCGCCTGCGGCCGCTCGCGGTCTCGACCGCCAAGCGCGCGCGCATGATGCCCAACCTTCCGACGGTCGCCGAAGCCGGAGTGCCGGGTTTCGAAGCGACGACGTGGCACGGAATCGTTTCGACCGCAGGCACGCCGCCTGCCGTCATCAACAAGCTGAATGCCGAGATCAACAAGGTGCTCAAGCTGCCGGATGTGAACGCGACGCTGACGCGACAGGGCGCCGAAGTGCTCGGCGGCACCCCGCAGGAGTTCGCGGCGTACATCAAGGCCGAGATCCCGAAGTGGGCGAAAGTGGTCAAAGCCTCGGGCGCGAGACCGGATTAGGAAAACCCGAAGGTGTCATCGCGAGGAGCCGCGGCAGCGCGACGCGGCGATCCCGTGGCGCAAGAGACAAGCTTTTCGACCGCGTCGGGATTGCTTCGTCGCAGCGCTCCTCGCAATGACAGTCGGGGGATTGCCGCCGCGGCGATGACATTGCATGACCTGTTATCGCGAGGAGCCGCGGCAGCGCGACGCGGCGATCTCGTGGCGCACGAAAAGCGCGAGCGTCTCGAGATTGCCCTTCGACAAGCTCAGGACAGGCTTCGTCGCACTGCTCCTCGCAATGACATCTAAAAACGTCCATCAACAACCGGAGTATTCAAAAGTGAATCGATTCATCATCGCAGCATTGGCTACGCTTTTCACCGGCGCATCCGCAATGGCCGCCGAGATCACCGTATTGAGCGGCGGCGCGATCGAGCCCGGCCTGCACAGCGCGGCGCACGCGTTCGAGAAGCAGAGCGGGCACCAGGTCAAGCTCACGTTCAACACCGCGCCGCAGATCGCCAAGCGCATCGCCGCCGGCGACAAGTTCGACGTGGTGATCTCGCCGCCGGCGGCGATCGAAGAGTTCGCGAAAGCCGGCAAGGTCGCCGCGGCGGACCGCGTGAACGTCGGCAAGGTCGGCTTGGGCGTCGCGGTGCGCCCCGGCGCACCGGTGCCCGACATCTCGAGCGTCGACGGGCTCAAGCGCTCGATCGTCGAAGCCGACTCGCTCACGTTCAACCGTGCGTCGACCGGCATCTACTTCGAGAATCTGCTGAAGAAGTGGGGTGTCTACGAGCAGGTCGAGCCGAAGACCACGCGCTACCCGGACGGCGCGTCGGTGATGGAGCACACGCTCAAAGGCAAAGGCAAGGAGATCGCATTCGGCGCGATCACCGAGATCCTGCTCTACAAGGAGAAAGGCCTGCGCTTCATCGGCCCGATTCCCGCCGAAGTGCAGAACTACACCCAATACATCGCGACGCCGACGACCGCTACGTCGAACGCCGACGTGTCGAAGCAGTTCGTGCAGTTCCTGGGCAGTCCGGCGGGCAAGAAGCTGTTCGTGGCCGCGGGGATCGAGTAGCCCTTAGATCAAAGCTTCAACGCGAAGGACGCGAAGGTTAAAAGCGGGGACGCGAAGGAGGTCGTGCAAAAAGCGTTCGAAGGGACGAATCGATTGCATTCCTTGTTTTTCCTTTGCGTCCCTTGTTTTTTTCCTTCGCGTCCTTCGCGTTCCTGCTGTGCTCCCGGGCGAGCCCCCTCTCGGGGCGGGGTCGCTCTACCGCCGGCTGAACTCCAGCACGTCGAACCCCGTATACCGATCGACGATGTAGATCAGTCCGCGGTCGTCGACGTCGACGTCGTTCGTTTGCGGCGCGGCTTTGCCGGCGGCGGGCTCGGGGATGAACCAGCCCACTTCCTGGGGCGAGGTGGGGTCCGCGACGTCGACGATCCGTAAGCCGCCCGCGAACCACGCGCAGTAGATCAGGGTGTCGCCGCCTTTCATGTGCTCCTGGAACTGGTGCGCGCCGAAGCGTCCCGGCGTCGCGCGGCTCCACGGCGAATCGAGCTCGCTCACTTCGAAGATCGCGAGCGGCTGGATGTTCGCTGGATCGGTGATGTCGAAAGTCCATAGCGACCCGTGAGGGCGCCCGCGGCGGCGCGCCATCTCTTCGGCGCTGTGCGCGTGGTCTTCCTCATCGATGGCGACCGCGATCCGGCGCCCGCCGATTTTTTTCGGCAGCGCCATGAACGTGTGTGAAGGCTCGGGGAAAGGCGGGTGGTAGTTGTACGCGCCGATCGTCGTCGGCTTGGTGATGTCCGAGACGTCGACGATGCGCACGCCGCCGTGCCAGCAGCCGGCATACAGCCGGTCATCGACGCGAACCGTGTGGTGCAGCCGATGCTGCCGGCCGGGCCACGTTTTTTTCTCGCCGCCTGCGACGTGCTGGCCGGGAATCCACCACTTCGAGACTTCAGTGGGTTTCACCGGGTTGCGGATGTCGTAGATGCGCAGGATGTTGCCGACGTAGCCTTCGGCCTCGGTCGAGATGTAGGCGTAATCCGCATCCATGTCGAATCGATGCACGCCGATGCCGTGAGTCCGCTCGAAGTGAATCAGCTTCGGGTTCGCGCGGTCCTTCACGTCATACAGCTTGAAGCCGCCGTTGCGGTACGGGTTGCGCTCCTGCGCTTCCACCGCCGGAATGTCAGCCTCTTCGACCCCGAGCTTCTGCGCGAGCTCGGCGTGAGTGGGGTCGCGCCCGAGCGAGTCCTTCAACTGTGTGCGCAGCTTCGGCAGCTCGTCCGCTTTGCGGCCGATCGCGGTCATGTTGCGCTCGCTGTTGACGATCATGATGTCGCCGATCACGCGCGCCTTGTGGCTGTGCGACTCGGGGTCATCCAGAGTGA
>JAQGNC010000123.1 GCA_028292065.1 Betaproteobacteria bacterium | reverse complement strand
GCAAGCAGTGTCCGCAGCAGGCGAGCGTCGACGAAGTCGCCGAGAGGACCATCCGCACGCTCAAGCGCACCGTCCCGTCGGCAGTCGCGGGCATCGTCTTCCTGTCGGGCGGCCAGAGCGACGAGCTCGCGAGCGCGCACCTCAATGCGATGAACCGCGATTTCGCAGGCAAGCTCCCGTGGCCGGTGTCGTTCTCGTACGGCCGCGCGCTGCAGGCGCCTTCGCTCAAGGCGTGGAAAGGCGCGGCCGCGAACGTCGCCGCCGGCCAGGCCGCCCTCCTGCACCGCTCGCGCATGAACAGCCTCGCGTGCACCGGCAAGTATTCGGACGCGGAAGAGAAACAGGCGAAAGCGGCTTAATTCGGCATCACCGCAGCGAAAGGGCGCCTCGTAGGCGCCCTTTTTTTCGTGCGCCACGAGGTCGCCACGTCGCTACCGCTCCTCGCGACGACAACCACATGGGCCGTCGCGAAGAACGCGGTGACGACACCAAATCCCTGTCATTGCGAGGAACGCGGTGACGAAGCAATCGCGAGGCGCTCGCAAAGAAGTCCGGTGCGCCACGAGGTCGCCACGTCGCCTTGCGGCTCCTCGCGACGACCCGTCTGCGACGTGTCGCTTGACCCTGAATCGCGAAGCCGCTTACAGTCGGTCTACTTACGCGATTCCCCCCGGCTTCTCCCCACGAAACCTCAAGTGCCAGTCCCGGTCACGATCATCACCGGCTTTAGTTCCGGCATAACCTGCAAGCAGGTTAGCCTTCACTGAAACCGGATCGGACACCTCCGTATGGCCGACTTAGTCGATCCTGCTCGCGACCGTGTGCCGGTCACCATCATCACCGGTTTTCTGGGCAGCGGTAAGACCACGCTGCTCAACCATCTGCTGCAGCAGCCTGCGCTGGCCAAAGCCGCGGTGATCATCAACGAGTTCGGCGAGATCGGCATCGATCACCTGCTCGTCGCAACACCCGCGGAGAACATGGTGCTGCTCGACACCGGTTGCCTGTGCTGCACCGTTCGCGGCGACCTGGTGCAGACCCTCACCGACCTCAATGCCAGGCGCGAGAGCGGCGCGGTCCCGCCGTTCACTCATCTCATCATCGAGACGACCGGACTCGCGGACCCGGTGCCGGTGCTGCAGACCGTGGTCGCCGACGAGACACTGAAAGGCGTCTACCGCCTGCACGATGTGGTCACGCTCGTCGATGCGGTTCACGGCGAAGCGCAGCTCGATACCCATCCCGAATCGGTCAAGCAGGCGGCGGTCGCCGACGCGCTGCTGATCACCAAGACCGATCTCGCCGCGCCGGCAGCGCTGCGGTCGCTGCGCGAGCGCCTGACGCGCCTCAATCCGGGCGCCGAGCTGCACGAGGTCGTTCGCGGCGCAATCGACCCTGCAGTATTCCTGCGAGGCGGGGTCTACGACCCATCGGCCAAAGGCGAGGACGTCGAGCGCTGGCTGCGCGAAGCGCGCCACGCGCATACGCATCACGCGCATCCGGACGTCAACCGCCACGACGCGCACATCAGCGCCTTCTGCCTGTACCACGAACGCCCGATTCGCCGCGCAGGCCTGATGATGTGGCTCGACATGCTCGCGGGTTTACGCGGCGCGAACCTGCTGCGGGTGAAAGCCCTGCTCAACGTCGAAGGCGATCCCGTCGTCGTGCACGCAGTGCAGACGGTGGTGCACGAGCCGGTCGTGCTCGACGCGTGGCCCACCGACGACCGGCGCTCGCGCCTCGTGTTCATCGCACGCGACATGGACCGCGAGGAGATAGAGCGCACTTTCGACGCTTTCGACTACTCCCCGGTGCTCGATAAAAAAACGATCGATCCCGCGGCGTACGCCCAGTTCGTCGCGGCGATGAAAGGCTTCGCCGGCTAGGCGGCAGCCGCTGCAGCACCGCAGCGGCGGGCAACACGCCGCTGCGCTCAAGGAGGAGGAAAACCAGTGAAGTCGCAGGAGTTTCTGACTGACGCGGACGCCGGTCCGCTCAAAATCATCAAAGGCGCCACGCTGATCGACGGCAACGGGGGCGCGCCGTTGAAGAACCCGGTCATCGTCGTGCAGGGCAGGCATATCAAAAGCGTGGGCACCCGCGACGACCAGCAGTTCGCCGCGCAGCTCCCTGCGGATGCCGAAGTCGTCGACGCGCAAGGCTGCACCCTCATGCCCGGCATGATGGATCTGCACATCCACACCGCGATGTTCAACTGCATGTCGTTCCACAACCATCGCGTCGCGCAGTTCGAAATCATGCCGCACCTGCAGCAGATGTATGCGCTCTTTCACGCGCAGAACTGCTTCGACATGGGTTTCACCACGCTGCGCGACCTCGGCATGAACGGGCCGCGGGGCTTGCTCGTCGACGAGATGTGCGCGGTACGCGATTCGATCAACGCCGGGATCCTCGAAGGCCCGCGCATGCTGATCGGCGCTTTCACCACGATGACCGGGTCGCACCTCGACCTGATCCAGCCTCGCGCCATGGTTCGTTCCGGCTTCAACACCGCGGACGGTCCGTGGGAGCTGCGGAAGCTCGCGCGCAAGAACCTGCTCGCCGGCGCCGACGTGATCAAGACGTGCGCGTCGGGCGGCGGCGGGACCGACAAGGAAGAGCCGGACATCCGCAACATGACGCAGGAAGAGCTCGACGCGATCGTCGACGAAGCGCACGCCCTGCACAAGATCACCGCGGTGCACTGCTTCACCACGCAGGCGCAGCGCATGGCGATGAAAGCGGGCACCGATACGATCGAGCACATGGTCTTCAGCGACGATGAAACGATCGACATGATCGCGGAGGCGGGCGTGCCGGTGACGCCGACGCTGTCGCACCGCACCGACCACGCGATCCAGCTGCGCCGCGAAGTCGGGACGGCGGAGTTCGTGCTGAAGAAGATGAAATACCTCCAGCCTTACTGCTTCGAGACTTTCCAGAAGATGTACAAGGCGGGGGTGAAGATCGCGATGGGCACCGACATGGGTTTCGAGCCCCACATGGGCACCAACGCCGCGGAGCTCGAGATCTACGTGAAGCTCGGCATGACCCCGATGGACGCGATCCTCACGACCACGCGCAACGCCGCGCACGCGATCAAGCTCGGCCACGAGCTCGGAACGATAGAACCAGACAAGCTCGCGGACATCATCGCGGTCGACGGAGATCCGCTCAAGGACATCGCGTGTCTCCAGAAGAAAGCGAACATCCAGCTCGTGATGAAGGAAGGCCACGTCTACGCCGACCGGCGGCCGGGGAAGAGCAAGAACGTCGTCAACGTGAAGCAGGGGGACTGGAAGATCATCGACTATTTGTAGCCTTTGATCCAAAACCCCACCCCCAACCCAACCTTCCCCCTGAGGGGGAAGGAGAGTTGTAAAACCTGCCCTCCCCTTCAGGGGGAGGGTTAGGGTGGGGGTGGGTTATCACAGGCGCTGTTCACGCGGAGGAGCTATGGCAACACCCAAAACCAAAACCGAAGGCGCCATCAAAGGCGGCGAAGACACCTATCAGTACAGCTTCGCCGACCTCGAGGAAGTCCCCGCCGGCACCGGCTACTCGAGTGCACACGGCGGCGTGGTCGAAGGCGAGCGCATGCTCGTGGGCTACATACACAAACCCCGCGGAACCGGTTCGCGCATGCACAGCCACCCCAACGAGCAGTTCAACCTCGTCGTCAAAGGCACGCTCACCGGCTCGGTCAACGGCAAGCCGATCAACGCGCCGGCCGGCACGCTCATCTATATCCCGGCGAATGCGCCCCACACCCTGATATCGACGCCGGACGAAGACGTGATCTTCGTCGCAATCAAGGATCTCTCTCACGGCATCATCGGCAAGGCGGTCGACGGAACGATGACCGGTCCGGTCTATCTCGAAGGATTCGAACCGAAGTAGCGAAGCCCGCACGCATAGCGCTCCAGAACGGATAACCGAGGAGATCGTCATGACCAGAGTGCTTTGCGCATTTGCTGCCGCGTGCTGGGCGATGAGCGCCCCCGCGCTTCACGCACAATCGTATCCGACCAAGCCGATCCGCTTTCTCGTCGGCTTCCCGCCGTCAGGCACGAACGACATCGTGGCCCGGCTCGCGGCGCAAAAGGTCTCCGAGCAGATCGGCCAGCAGATCGTCATCGAGAACCGCGGCGGCGCCAATACCGCGATCGCCACCGACGTCGGCGCGCGGGCCGCACCCGACGGTTACACGATCCTGCTCAACGCCTCCGGTCACGCGACCAACCCGGCGCTGATGAAGCTCAACTTCGACCCGGTGAAAGACTTCGCTTTCATCACGCTCATCGCGGAAGTGCCCAACCTCGTCGTGGTCCATCCCTCGCTGCCGGTGCGCACGATCAGGGAACTGATCGCGGTGTCGAAGAAGCGGCCGGGTGAGATCAACTACGGCTCATCGGGCACCGGCACGACGGTTCATCTCTCCGCCGAGCTTTTCCAGCACATGACCGGAGTCAAGTGGGTGCACATCCCTTACAAAGGGGGCGGCCCGGCGGTGATCGAGCTCATCGCGGGACAGACCCAGGTGTATTTCGGCAACCTGCCGACGGTGATCGGATACACGCGCGCCGGCAAGCTGCGGCCGCTCGCGGTGACGAGCGCAAAGCGCTCCGCGGCGGAGCCCGACATCCCGACGGTCGCCGAAAGCGGCGTGCCGGGCTTCGACGTGACCGCATGGTTCGGCGTCTCGGCGCCGGCGAAGACCCCTCGTGGAATCGTCGAGCGCCTCAACACCGAGTTCGTCAACGCGATCAAGTCGCCGGAGCTGCGCGAGCGCCTCGCGAAAGTCGGCGCCGACCCGGCAGGCCTGAGCATCGAGCAATACACCGCTTTCGTGCAGAGCGAGATCACGAAGTGGGATAAAGTCATAAAGGCGGCTGGCATCAAGGGCGAGTGAGGAGAGATGAAGCCTCTCCTCACTCGCCCGCTGGCGGTGAACGCCAAGGAGGGAAACCAAGGTTTCCCTCCTTGAACCTCCCTTCCTTTTTAATCACCCCCCATCCCAGCCTTCCCCCTGAAGGGGAAGGAGAGTTATCCGCGCCGCGGATGACGAAAAACATAC
>JAQGNC010000121.1 GCA_028292065.1 Betaproteobacteria bacterium | reverse complement strand
TCGATCGCGATCGATACTTCAGGCCTACGCCCGTCTATTGATGGGCGCGCCCTGAAGGAAGCCAAACCACCCCCATCCCAACCGTCCCCCTGAAGGGGAAGGAGAGTTATCCGCGCCGCGGATCGGGTCCCCTCCCCTTCAGGGGGAGGGTTAGGGTGGGGGTGGTTTGCCGCCGCGTTCAGGCTGCAGCAGCTTCGCAGGGTGCGCTTTCCAGCGCGGCTTCCATCGCGTCGTCGACCTGCTCGAGCCAGATGAACTCGAGCTTCTCGCGCGCCTCGGTGGGAACGTCGTCGAAATCCCGCTTGTTGCGCGCAGGCAGCATGACCCGCGTGATGCCGGCGCGCATCGCGGCAAGGACCTTCTCCTTGACGCCGCCGATCGGCAGCACGAGCCCGCGCAGGCTGATCTCGCCGGTCATCGCGGTGTCGCTCCTTATCGCACGCTGCGTCAGCAGCGAGGTCAGCGCGAGAAACATCGCGACGCCTGCGCTCGGGCCATCCTTCGGCGTCGCCCCCGCGGGCACGTGCACGTGGATGTCGGACTTCTCGAGCACGCCCGCTTCGATACCGAGCTTCGGCGCACGCGCTTTCACCAGCGACAGCGCCGCCTGAGCGCTTTCCTTCATCACGTCGCCCAGCTGGCCGGTCAGGATCAGCTTGCCGTTGCCCGGGGTGCGCGCAGCCTCGATGAAGAGGATGTCGCCGCCCACCGGCGTCCATGCGAGACCGGTCGCGACACCCGGAACGCTCGCGCGCATCGCGACTTCCGATTCGTACTTGTGCGAGCCGAGTATGGCCGGCAGGTCGTCCTCGTCGATTTTCACGTGCGTCGCCTGCCCTTCGGCGATACGCACCGCGATGTTGCGAAACACCGAGCCGATCTCGCGCTCGAGATTGCGAACACCGGCCTCACGCGTGTACTCGCTGATGATCGAGCGCAGCGCGTCGTCGGTGATCTCGCACTGCTGCGAAGTGAGCCCGTTCGCCGAAAGCTGGCGGTCGACCAGGTAGCGCTTCGCGATCTCGAGCTTCTCCTGCTCGGTGTAGCCCGCGAGCTGGATGATCTCCATCCGGTCGCGCAGCGGCCCGGGGATGGTATCGAGCACGTTCGCGGTGCACAGGAACATCACCGTCGAGAGGTCGTACGGCACCCCGAGATAGTTGTCGCGGAAAGTCGAGTTCTGCTCCGGATCGAGGACTTCGAGCAGCGCCGACGACGGGTCTCCGTGGAAGGAGCCGCTGCCGAGCTTGTCGATCTCGTCGAGCATCATCAGGCAGTGCTTGGTTCCCGCTTTACGGATGCTCTGGATGATGTTGCCCGGCAGCGCGCCGATGTACGTGCGGCGGTGCCCACGGATCTCCGCTTCGTCGTGCACTCCGCCCAGGCTCACGCGGACGAACTCGCGTCCGGTCGCGCGTGCGATCGACTGGCCGAGCGAAGTCTTACCCACGCCCGGAGGACCGACGAAGCACACGATCGGGCTCTTGCCCGACGGATTGAGCTTCCTCACCGCGAGGTATTCGAGGATGCGTTTCTTGATCTTCTCGAGCCCATAGTGGTCCGCGTCGAGGATGCGCCGCGCCTCCGCGATGTCGATCGAATCGTCAGGCGCGTTCTTCCACGGCAGCTCGACCAGCCATTCGAGGTAGGTGCGAACCATCGAGTACTCGCCTGACGAATCCGGCATGCGTTCGAGGCGTTTCAATTCCTTGCGTGCCTGTTTCGCGACCTCCTCGGGCATGCCCGCCTCACTGATCGCTTTCTCGAGCTCCTCGACTTCCGCTTTGCCCTCGTCGTCATCGCCGAGCTCTTTCTGGATCGCGCGCATGCGCTCGCGCAGCAGATGCTCGCGGCTGTGCGATTCCATCGACTCCTTGGTGCGCTCGTCGATCTCGCGCGAGAGCTTGAGCACTTCGACACGCCGGGCGAGATGCTCGAGCAGCTTGTCGAGGCGCGCGCGCAGGTCGAACGTCTCCAGCAGCGCCTGCTTCTCTTCGCTCGATGCGTCCATCAGTCCCGAGACGAGATCGGCGAGCTGCCCCGCACCTTCGACGTTCTGGATCGCGACCACCATCTCTTCCGGCACCTGGGGCAGCAGGCGCAGGATTTCCACCGCGCGCTGTTTGAGGCTCAGCGCGCGCGCGTCGATCTCGGGATCGTTCACGTCCTTTGCGGGAATGCGCTCGACGCGGGCGACCGGGAAATCCCAGCCTTCGAGGAACTGCAGCACGCGAAAGCGCTCCTCGCCCTGGGCGACAAGGTGGTGCGAGCCGTCCGCGCCCGTGACGTAGCGCAGCACGTTCGCGGTCGTTCCGACCCAGTGCATATCCTCGGGCCGCGGGTCTTCGATCTCGCCGTTCGTCTGCAGCAGCACGCCGATCGGTTTCTGCAGGCGCGCGGCTTCCTGCGCCGCACGGCGCGATTTCTGGCGTCCGATCGTGATCGGCAGCACCACGCCCGGGAAGAGCACGAGATTGCGCGTGGGGAGGATGATGAGCGCATCGTCGGGCAGCGGCCGCGACTGGCGGCGAGCGCCGTCGCCCGCGGGCGCCTGCTGCAAATCGGCCGCCGGCTGTGCGGCGTCGGCGCTTTGCGGCGAGTCGTTCACCGCCGCGTCGGTACTCCGCGGCAGATCGTTCACCGCCGCGTCGGCGCTCCGCGGCAGATCGTCCGCCGGCGCTGCGTCCGCCCGAACGGCATCGTTGTCGTACGCTTTGCTGTTCATTGTCTTCAGATGACCTTGCGCAAGTTGAGTATCAAACACCCGTTCACCACTTCCTTCTGTGCGACTTCGAACGCCATTGCGGGGAGCTGAATCCTGCGCTCGAAATAACCGTAAGGGATTTCGAGGCGTCTGATGTGGCTCGCGGTCGGGCTGAACGGCACGTCGCAGCTCGCGCGCACGATGATGCTGCTCGAATCGAGGAGCACCTCGACGCATTCGGGCGAAACGCCGGGCAGCGCGACCATGATCACGTAGCGCTCGTCGTCCTCGAAAACGTTCACGGGCGGCTGCCACGCCGCCCGCGCGCCTCGGGGCGCGCTCGGCTTGAAGTACTGCCGGTGCATGCGTTCCGCCTGCTCGATGAGCTGGCAGGCTTCGGACCACATCACGGCGATCGGATCGCGCTTGGGCATAGGTCGGTTGTCGGTGTTTGAGAGCGCCGGATGCGCGGTGTCACGGCCGCGGTCGGCGCAGTCATAGGTAAATGGGGATGCGGGAGGTTCAAAGCAAGCCTCACGCCGGGCGGCGGGAGGCGGGCGAGTGGGCGTCACGCGCCGGCGCTATGCGACTGCAACCGCCGTGCGAGTAAGTGGGGGCGGCGAGCGCGATTTCAAGGACGACAGAACAAAGCAGAAAAGGAAGGACGCGAAGGAGGAAACCAAGGACGCCAGGCGGTTAACGTGAACCGCGCAGGCGGTTACGCGGCTTCTTGGTCTCCACGTGCAGAAAGTAATCTGTTCCTTGGTTTTTCCCTGGCGTCGTTCGCGTTGCCTGCTTTGGTCTTCTACGCTTTCGAGGGTTTCCGGATGAACCGCGCCGGCAGGGTTGACGCGTCTTTGGCGCCGAGGCCGTCGCGCGAGGCTTCGTCGAAGCACGCGAGCGCCTGCGCGGTGACGGGCAGCGATGCGCCGAGCGCCTGCGCTTCCTCGATCATCGTGCGCAGGTCCTTGCGTATCGAATCGACGTCGAAAGTGACCGGCGCGACTTCCTGACCGTTGAGCGCCTGCGCGATCGCGGGGCCGCGCATCTTGAGCACGTTGGGGCCGCCGGACGTGTCCGAAAGGATGTCGACCATGCGCGCGGGGTCGAGACCGAGCGACTTGATGAGGAGCAGCGCTTCGCCGAGCGCCTGCCAGTAGACGAGGAGCGGCAGGTTGATCGCGAGCTTCATCCGCGCGCCGCTGCCGGTCGGACCGACGTGCTCGACACGGCGGCAGAGCTGGTCGAGGACCGGCTTGGCGCGCGCCACGTCGGCGGGTTCGCCGCCGACGAAACCGATCAGCTTGCCGTCGAGTGCGGGGCCGACGGTTCCACCCACCGGGCAATCGACGACCGCAGCGCCTCTGGCGCGCACTTTTTGCGCGAGCTTCTCTTCGACTTCGGGGCGCACCGTGCTCATCTCGATGAACAGCTTTCCTTTGACGTCGCCGCTCAGCAGTCCCTGCTCTGCGCCATACGCGGCATCGACCGCTGCGGAATCGGTGAGGATCGTGATGACGAGCTCGGACGCGAGCGCGAGTTCGCGCGGCGTCGCTGCGAGCTTCGCACCGGCTGCGACGAGCGGCTTCGTTTTTTCGGTCGAGCGATTCCATACACTCACTTCATGTCCGACGCTCATCAGCCGCTGCGCCATCGCCGCGCCCATTCTTCCCGTTCCTGCAATGCCGATTTTCAAGGTAGCGCTCCAACGTGATTTATGCGGGCGTCGTTTGCCCGCATCTCGAATCTCCCCTCGCCCCGAAGGGAAAGGGGCCGGGGGTGAGGGGAAGATTTTGCGCGCCGTATCGTTCCCCTCGCGGCTCTCGCCACCATTTAGAATAGCAGCATCAGCCGCGATCGAAAGGAACGAGCGATGGACGAAGTCGTAAGCGAGGTTCGCGATGGTATGCGTGTCGACTGGGATGTACCCATCGCGATGGACGACGGCCTGGTTCTGCGTGCCGATGTTTTTCGGCCGGTCGGCGCAGGGCGTTATCCGGTCATCCTCTCCTACGGCCCGTACGCCAAAGGACTCGCATTCCAGGACGGTTACCCGAGCGCGTGGCAGCGCATGGTCGCCGAGCATCCCGACGTCGCGTACGGCTCGACCAATCAATACCAGAGCTGGGAAGTCGTCGATCCGGAGAAGTGGGTGCCCGACGGTTACGTGTGCGTCCGCGTCGACTCGCGCGGCGCGGGACGCTCGCCTGGGCGCATCGATCCTTTCTCGCCGCGCGAGACTCGAGATTTCTACGAGTGCATCGAATGGGCCGGCGTGCAGCCGTGGTCCAACGGCAAGGTGGGGCTGAACGGCGTGTCGTACTTCGGGATCAACCAGTGGCACGTCGCGTCGCTGCAGCCGCCGCATCTCGCAGCCATGTGCATCTGGGAAGGCGCTGCGGACTGGTATCGCGACATGACGCACCACGGCGGCATCGTCAATACCTTCTGGGCGAACTGGTTCGACATGCAGGTGAAGACCGTGCAGTACGGTCTCGGTGAGCGCGGCCCTAAAAGCCGCGTCACCGGCAAGCCGATCTGCGGCGACGAGACGTGGTCCGACCGCGAGCTCGCCGCGAACCGCTGCGAGTTCGGCGACGAGATCCTCGCGCATCCGCTCGACGACGACTATCACCGCGCGCGCTCGCCCGACTGGGCCAAAGTGACCGTGCCTTTGCTGTCGGCCGCGAACTGGGGCGGACAAGGCCTGCACCCGCGCGGCAACTTCGAAGGGTTCACCCGTGCGGCGTCGAGACAGAAGTGGCTCGAAGCGCACGGCATCGAGCACTGGACCCATTTTTATACCGATTACGGCGTGAAGCTGCAGAAGCGCTTCTTCGATCATTTCCTCAAGGGCGAGCCGTCAGGCTGGGAC
>JAQGNC010000087.1 GCA_028292065.1 Betaproteobacteria bacterium | reverse complement strand
CTGTGCCTCGAGCACCGGACCCTGGTGCCGAGCATCCTGTTCGAGCAGCCGAATCCGGCGATTCCATTTTCGAGCACCCCGTTCTACGTCAACACCGCGCTCGGCGAGTGGAAGCGGGCGGACGATGCGACCCCGCTGCGCGCGGGGGTGAGCTCGTTCGGCATCGGCGGCACCAATGCGCACGTGGTCCTCGAAGAAGCGCCGGCAGTCGCGCGCGCGCCGGGGCGCAGGAAATGGAAGCTGCTGCCGTTGTCGGCGCACACCGAATCGGCGCTCGACCGTGCGACGCAGCGGCTCGAAGCGCACCTGCAGCACGCGCCGGACTGCGCGCTCGACGATGTCGCCTATACCCTCCAGGTCGGACGCAGGTCTTTCGGCCGGCGGCGCGTCGTCCTGTGCCGCGACACGATCGATGCGTGCAGCGCGATACGCGAGCGCGATCCCAAGCGAACCCTCGGCCGCGACGCGCACGCCGACCAGGGCGACGCGAGCGTGGTGTTCCTGTTCCCCGGCATCGGAGACCAGTACGTCGACATGGCGGCGGGCCTTTATCGCGGCGAGCCGGCTTTTCGCCGCGCGGTCGACCGCTGCGCCGAGATTCTCGAGCCGCTGCTGGGGCTCGACCTGCGCGAGCTCCTCTATCCGGCGGATGGCGCGTCGGAGCGCGAGCGCGGCGACGACGCGCTCGACAAAGCGGCGTCTTTGGACCTGAGAGCGCTGCTCAACCGCGGGGAGCCGACCGAGAGCGAGCACGATGCGAGGCTGCGCCGGACGATTTATGCGCACCCCGCGCTCTTTACGATCGAATACGCGCTCGCGCAGCTGTGGGCGGAATGGGGCGTCACGCCCGCTTCGATGATCGGTCACAGCCTGGGCGAATACACCGCCGCGTGCGTGGCCGGCGTCATGTCGCTCGAAGACGCGCTGACCGTGGTCGCACGCCGCGCGCAGCTCATACAGGCGCTGCCTGAAGGCGGGATGCTCGCGGTCGGCCTGCCGGCGGCCTCGATCGCGCCGATGCTGAATGACGGGTTGTCGATCGCGGCGATCAACGGGCCGTCGCTGACGGTGGTCGCGGGTCCCGTCGATGCGCTCGCGGACCTCGCGCGGCGGCTCGACGAAAAGGACGTCGCGCATCGCGCGGTCCAGTCCACGCACGCTTTCCACTCGACGATGATGGAAGCGATCCGTGGCCCGCTGACCGCGCTGTTCGCCGCGATCGAGCTGAAAGCGCCGCAGATCCCTTACGTTTCCAACGTCACCGGCACCTGGATCACCGAGCGCGAGGCGACCGACCCGCACTACTGGGCGATGCACACCTGCGGCACGGTGCGCTTCGGCGACGGCATCGCGGCGCTGGCCGAGAACAGCGCTTCGATCTTCCTCGAAGCGGGACCGGGGCAAAGCCTGTCGAGCTTCGTCCTGCAGCATCCGGCGGTGCAGGCGCGCGAGGACGTCGCGATCGCGCAGTCGCTGCCCGGCGTTCACGACCGGGTGTCCGACGGCTACGTCATGGCGCGCGCGCTCGGCTCGCTCTGGTGCGTGGGCAAGCGGATCGACTGGAAGCGCTATCACGGCGACGAGAAGCGCTTGCGCGTTTCCCTGCCGGCTTATCCTTTCGAGCGGCAGCGCTACTGGATCGAGCAGCCGAGCGGCAGCGACACCGCCAAAGCGGTCACCGCGCCGCCGCTTGCGCCGAAGCCGCGCGAGCTGCTTTACGTGCCGTCGTGGGCCGGCGTGCGCATGTCCCCTCCGCGGGCGTTCGACTGTCTCGCCGACAGACAGCAGTGGCTCGTTTTCCTCGACGACACCGCGGTGGGCAAGGCTTTGCTCAGGCGGCTGCGCGATCACAACCAGGCGGTCGTGGTCGTGCGGCGCGGCGATGAATTCGAATGCATCGACGACGGCGCCTGCGTGCTCGATCCGGCGCGCCTGAGCGATTACGCCGCGCTCGCGCAAAAGCTCAGGGAATCGAACGCGTTGCCACGCCGGGTGGTTCACCTGTGGGCGTTGTGCGACCAGGCGCGAACCGACGCGGTCGGCGAGGCGGCGATCGCTTCCGGCTATTCGAGCCTGCTGTGTCTTGCCCGCGCATTTGCCGAGGACCCGGAGCGGCAGATCGAGCTCGCGGTCGTCTCGAGCGGCGTGCATACGGTGTCCGGACAGGAAACGCCGTGCCCGGAGAAAGCGGCGGTGCTCGGCCCGTGCATGGTCATTCCGATCGAGTTTCCCCACATCCGCTGCGGCAACATCGACCTCGCGCTGCCCGACCGCGACATCGAAGCCGAGGCCGCGGTCGACGCCATCCTGCAGGAGCTCGACGGCGGCCTGGCGCACGACGTGGTCGCGTATCGCGGACGCACGCGCTGGACGCGCTCGTATGAGCCGCAACCGGAGCCGCGAGTCGAGTCGGAGCGGGGGATACCCGCGCTGCGCGAACGCGGCGTCTACCTGATCACCGATTACCGCCCGAGCGGGGTATCTCACCTGGTCGCGGAATACCTCGCGAGGCACGCGCGCGCGACACTCGCATTGATCGTCGAGGTCGCGCTGCCGCCGCGGGCTGAATGGAAGAACGTCTCCACGGCGGACCTCGAGCCCGCGGCACGCGATGCGCTTACCGGCATCATGAAGCTGGAAAGCCTCGGGGCGACGCTCGTGGTCGTCGACGGCGCCGGAGACGGCATCGCGTGCGCTTTCAACCGCGCGGTGAAACAGCTCGCGCACATCGACGGGGTCATCCACACACTGGCGCCTTCCGATTACCGCCTGATCCTGTTCAAGGACGAAGCACGCTCAGTGGCGCTGGCCCGCGAGGTCGAGCGGGCTTTCAGCCTGATGCGCGCGCTGGAGAGAAGCGCGATCGACTTCGTCGCGTTCTTTTCGTCGAACCTCGGTTCCGCCGGCGGCGCGGGCCAGGTCGATTACTGCGCCTCGAATACCTTCATCCGCGCTTTTTCGGATTACGTGTTTGCGGTGAGGCAGAAGCCGACCTTGTCGGTGGCCCTGGATTACCTCGATGACGACAGCGTCGTGTCCGCGCCCGACGCATTCCCGGCGGCGCTGCTGAAATACATCGACACCAGCCGCCGGCGTTACGCGGTCGGCGAGGAAGACGCTTTCGTAGCCTTGTCGAAAATATTCGCCGTCGGCGCTGCGCAGGTGGCGGTGAGCGCGACCGACCTCGGCGCCGCGGTTCGCGAGATGCGGCGCGATACCCTGCCGACGATCGTCGAGCGCCTGCGCGGTTCGGCCGGCAGGAGCGGAGCGGGCAGAGGGCTGCGGCCGCCGTACGTGGCGCCGCAGACCGACGTCGAGCAGCGGGTCGTCGAGATCTGGGAGAACCTCTTCGGTATCGAGCAGATCGGGGTCGACGACGGTTTCTTCGCGCTCGGCGGAAGCTCGCTGCTCGCGGTGCAGCTCGTGTCGAGGCTGCGCGAATCGTTCCAGGTCGAGATCCCCTTGCGCACCCTGTTCCAGGCGTCGTCGGTGCGGGACCTGTCGGGAATCGTCGAAGACATCCTGCTCGCCGAGATCGAAGCGCTGACGCTCGACGAGGTCAGGCAGTACACGCGTGAGTCGCAGGACGGGGAAGGGGGCGCGGCCGAAGGCGTCGAGGCCACCGAGTACGAGCTGCCGAACAAGCTCGTGGTGCGGCAGTTCAACCCGGTGGAGACCGACCACTTCTACAAGGACATCTTCGAGACCAAGGTCTATTACCGGAACGGCATCGAGCTCGACGAGGGCAGCGTGGTCTTCGACGTCGGCGCGAACATCGGCCTGTTCTCGCTGTTCGTCCATCGCCATTGCAGGAACCCGACGATTTACGCGTTCGAGCCCGCGCCGCCGGTGTTCGAGGCGCTGCGCAGCAACACGGCCGCGAACGGCGTGAACGCCAAGCTTTTCAACTTCGGCCTGTCGAACACCGCCCGCACCGAGACCTTCACTTTCTATCCCCACAGCACCGGCATGTCTTCGTTCCACGCCGACAAGGCCGAGGAAAAAGAGGTGCTGCGCGCGATCATGAACAACCAGCTCGAGCAGGGGATGCAGGGGATGCAGGAGGTGATGGCGCACGCCGAGGACATCCTGACCGAGCGCTTCAGGGACACGACGTACCAATGCGAGCTCTCGACCGTGTCCGAGATGATCAGGCGCCACGGCATCGAGCGCATCGATCTCATGAAGATCGACGTGCAGAAAGCCGAGCTCGAAGTGATGGAAGGCATAGAAGCCGGACACTGGCCGCACATCAGGCAGCTCGTCGTCGAGGTTCACGACATCGACGGCCGGGTCGAGAAAGTCCGCTCGCTCCTGACGAGCCGCGGCTATCACGTCGTGGTCGAGCAGGACTCGCTTTACCGCGGGTCGAACATTTCCAACCTGTACGCCATACGGCGCCAGACGGTAGAAGCGGAGCGATCATGCAAGTAGTCGGCGTGGTGGGTGCGGGGGTGATGGGGACGGGGGTCGCGCAGAGTCTCGCCCAGGCGCGTTTCGACGTGGTCCTGGTCGACGTGTCGGATGCGGTGCTGACGCGCGCGAAGGCCGAGATCAGGAACAACCTGCGCTTCCACGCGCTGCTGAATAAATCGGCGGCCCAGGAAGGCGCCTCCGATGCGCTCGGCCGCATCAGGTTCACGAGCGCGTGCGAGGACCTGAGCGGCGCGGACTTCGTCGTCGAGAACGTCGTCGAGAAGTGGGAAGTGAAACAGCCGCTGTATGTGCAGCTAGACAAAATCTGTCCCGCGCACTGCGTCTTCGCCGCCAACACCTCGGCGATTCCGATCACGAGGATCGCCTCCGCCACCCGGCGCGCGCCGCAGGTGATCGGGATGCACTTCATGAATCCGGTGCCGCTGAAGAAGACGGTCGAGGTGATCAGGGGTTTTCACACCTCGGCGCGCACGATCGAAATCGCCGACGAGCTGCTCGCGCGCATGGGTAAGGACTCGGTCCTGGTCAACGACGCGCCGGGTTTCGTCTCGAACCGCGTGCTGATGCTGACGATCAACGAAGCGATCTGCCTCGTGCAGGAGCAGGTGGCGTCCGCCGAGGACGTCGACCGGATCTTCAAATCGTGTTTCGAGCACAAGATGGGGCCGCTCGAAACCGCTGACCTGATCGGGCTGGACACCATCCTGTACTCGATCGAGGTGCTGCACGACCGCTTCGCGGACAGCAAATACCGGCCGAGCCCGCTGCTGCGAAAAATGGTCGACGCAGGGTTGCACGGCAGGAAGAGCGGGCGGGGGTTCTACGAGTATCCCGACTCCGCGGCACAGGCATAGATCCGACCAACGAGCGGCAACGCGCTCAACAGCGAGGTGAACGGTGGAAACAGGCGAGATCAGGGAAACGATACGGAGTTTTATCGGAGGCTTCATCCGTGCGAGGAATTTCAAGGACAGCGACAACATCTTCGAAGCGGGATTCATCAATTCGCTTTTCGTCATGCAGCTGATCCTGTTCGTCGAGAAGAAGTTTTCGCTGGCGGTGGAAGACAGCGACCTGAATATCGCGAATTTCAGCAGCGTCGACGCGCTGTCCAGTTTCGTCAGCGGCAAGCTGGTGAACGGCTCCAGCCGTCTGCACTGAGAACCCGGTGAACGTGGCTACGGACAATCCGCCGGCGGCGCAGCGCCGGCGCTCCCGCGAATTCATCGACCGGGTGATCGGCGCGCACGCCGAAGCGTTCGACCTCGAGCAGGAGGTCCCGCGCGGCGTGTTCGACGCGCTGGCGCGGGAAGGGGTGCTCGGCGCCCTGGTTCCCGCCGAGTACGGCGGCACCGGTCTCGACCCGCTCGCGGTGGGCCTGCTGTGCGAGGACATGGGGCGTGCGAGCGCGTCGTTGCTGAGCCTCATCACGGTGCACACGATGGTCTCGCTGGCGATCGCGAGATGGGGCAGCGCCGCGCAGCGCACGCGCTGGCTGCCGCCGCTCGCGCGAGGCGAGACGCTGGCGGCTTTCGCGTTGACCGAGCCCGACGTGGGGAGCGACGTCAAAAGTGTAGCGACTCGCGTCGAGCGCAAGGACGGCGGTTTCGTGATCACCGGGACCAAGAAATGGATTTCGTTCGGACAGGTCGCGGGTCTTTTTTTCGTGGTCGGCAACTGCGAAGGCAAGCTCGCGGCTTTCCTGGTCGAGCGCGATACCCCGGGGCTGGTCGTCGAGCCGATCGCGAACATGCTCGGATTCCGGGCGGCGATGCTCGCCGAAGTGCGCATGAACGAGTGCGTCGTCGCGGGCGACAGCATGGTCGGCAGCCTCGATTTCGGCTTCTCGCAGATCGTCGGCTCGGTGCTCGATCACGGCAGGTACTGCATCGCGTGGGGCAGTGTCGGCCTCGCGCAGGCGTGCCTCGACGCGTCGCTGGATTACAGCGAGCAGCGAACCCAATTCGGACGTGCGCTCAAGGACCACCAGCTGGTGCAGCGAATGATCGCCGACATGATCGTCAATACCCGCGCGGCGCGCCTGCTGTGCCAGGACGCGGCGCGCGCGAGGGCCGAAGGCGGCCCCGACATGATCATCGGCGCGGCAGTCGCGAAATACTTTTCCGGCACGATCGTCGAAAAACTGGCGAGCGACGCAGTGCAGATCCACGGCGCGAACGGCTGCAGCAGCAGCTACCCGGTCCAGCGCTACCTGCGCGACGCCAAGATCATGAACATCATCGAAGGCAGCGCGCAGATGCAGCAGATGATGATCGCGCAGCACGCCTATCAGCGCTGGTAAACACAGGAGAGGCATAGACCCATGTGGCTCGAGGAAAGCAGGACCGCCCCGGCGGCCAGGCAGCGCGGAGCGATCAAGTGCGTGGTCTGGGACCTGGACAACACCCTGTGGCGCGGCATCCTGACCGAGCGCGACAGCATCGCGATCGACCCGGAGGTCGCGAAGATCGTCAGGACGCTCGACGACCGCGGCATCCTGCAGTCGATCGCAAGCAAGAACAACGCGCAGGACGCGATGCAGAGGCTGCGTGAGCTCGGGCTCGCCGACTACTTCCTCTATCCGCAGATCAACTGGGGTCCGAAGAGCGACTCGATCAAAAGAATCGCCGAGCGGATCAACATCGGCACCGACGCGATCGCTTTCGTCGACGACCAGGCTTTCGAGCGCGACGAAGTCGCTTTCGAGCTGCGCGAAGTGCTGTGTGTCGATACCGCCGAGCTCGGGTCGTTCCTCGCGAGACCCGAGCTGATGCCGCGGTTCATCACCGACGAGTCGCGCATGCGCCGCGCCATGTATCTGTGCGACAGCCGGCGCAACCACGCCGAAGAATCCTACGAGGGTCCGAAGGAGGCTTTCCTCGCCTCGCTCGACATGATCTTCACCATCGCGCCCGCGGGTGAGGCCGACCTGCATCGTCTCGAAGAGCTGACGGCGCGCACCAACCAGCTCAACACCACGGGCTACGTGTATTCCTACGAAGAGCTCGATTTCTTCCGCACTTCCGGCGCACACGAGCTCCTCGTCGCGGCGCTCGAGGACCGCTACGGCACCTATGGAAAGATCGGCCTGGTGCTGATCGAAAAGGCGGCGCACGCGTGGACGGTCAAGCTCATGCTGATGTCGTGCCGCGTGATGTCCAGAGGCGTGGGGATGGTATTGCTGAACCACGTCATGAAAAAAGCGCGCGACGCCGGCGTGCGGCTGCTCGCCGAAATGATCCCGAACGAGCGCAATCGAATGATGTACGTCACTTACAAGTTCGCTGGTTTCGTCGAGCGCGAGAAGAACGGAAGCGTCGAGGTGCTGGAGAACGGTCTCGAGGCGATACCGGCGCCCCCGGCATATGTGCAGGTCAGGACCCCTTCGTAAAACCTTTGCGGATTTACAGACAAATGGACGACAAGCAATCGGCTGTTGCAGGCGCGACCGACATCCAGGCCCGGCGCTCGGGTCTTTCGGCGGAGAAACGCCGGCTGCTCGAGAGGCGCATGAAAGGCGAGCTGAAGAACACGAGCGCCGAAGCGCAAGGCATTCCCCGGCGCGACGAAAGCGGCCCGCACCCGCTGTCCTTCGCGCAGCAGCGCCTGTGGTTCCTCGACCAGCTGATGCCCGGCAATCCTTTTTACAACGTGCCTTCCGCGCACTACGTCGAAGGGCCGTTCAGCGTGGGCGTCCTGCAACGATGCGTGAACGAGATCGCGCGGCGCCATGCGTCGCTGCGCACCACTTTCTCGATCGTCGACTCGCAGCCGGTGCAGGTGGTGCACGCCAGCGCGGAAGTGCCCCTGCCGGTGATGGACCTGCGCGGGGTCCCGCGCGACCTCCAGGAGAAGCGGGTGCGCGAGATCGTCAGCGCCGAGGCCGCGGGCTCGTTCGACCTGTCCGCGAGCGTCTTCCGGGTGAAGCTCGTGCGGCTCGAGCCTGAGCTTCACGTCCTGCTCGTGACCCTGCACCACATCGTGACCGACGGCTGGTCGAACGGCCTCTTCATGCGTGAGCTCGCGCAGCTCCATGTCGCTTTTTCGAGCGGCCTGCCGTCGCCGCTGCCGGAGCTGCGGATCCAGTACTCCGATTTTTCCCACTGGCAGCGTGAGCGCCTGCGCAACGGCCTCGAAAAAGCCCAGCTCGAATACTGGAACGGGCAGCTGCGGGGCGCGCCCGCGCTGTTGCAGCTTCCGGTCGACCGCCCGCGGCCGTCGACGCAATCGTTCAGGGCCGCCGCGAAAGAAATCTCCATCGGTGCGGACGTGACCCGGGGTTTGCGCGCGCTGAGCGAGCGCTCGGGCGCCACGCTCTTCATGACTTTGCTCGCGGCGTTCAGCGTGCTCCTGTATCGCTACAGCGGCCAGCAGGACATGGTGATCGGGACGCCGACGGCGAACCGCAACCACCGCGACATCGAGCCGCTGATCGGTTTTTTCGTCAACACCCTGGCGCTGCGCCTCGATCTCACCGGCGAGCCGACGGTCATGGAGCTCCTCGCGCGGGTACGCAGCGTGACGCTGCAGGCGTACGACAACCAGGACGTCCCTTTCGAGAGGCTGATCGAGCAACTCGGGCTGGAGCGGGACATGAGCCGCAACCCGCTCATCCAGGCGACTTTCGCGCTGCAGAACGTGCATAACGCGGCGGTCGACCTGCCGAACCTCACCCTGCGTCCTTATCTCTCGGAAATCGAGACCGTCCGCTTCGACATGGAGGTTCACCTCTTCGAGAAAGACGCAGGCCTCGGCGGTTATTTCGTGTACAGCACCGATCTTTTCGACGGCGACACGATCGAGCGCCTGATGCGCCATTACGCGACCCTGCTGGACGCGATGGTCGCGCAGCCGCAGACGCGCATCTCGAAGCTGCCGCTGCTCGGCGCCGACGAGCGGCAGCGCATCGTCGTCGAGTGGAACCGCACCGCGGCGGACTATCCCCGCGACCGATGCGCGCACGAGCTCTTCGAAGCGCAGGCCGCGCGCACCCCCGACGCGGTGGCGGTGGAAAGCGCCGGCGTCACGCTGACTTACGCGCAGCTGAACAGGCGCGCCAACCAGCTCGCGTGCGCCTTGCGCGCGGACGGCGTCGGACCGGAGAATCTCGTCGGCGTCTGCATGGAGCGCTCGGTCGAACTCGTCGTGGCGCTGCTCGGGGTGTGGAAAGCGGGCGCGGCGTACGTGCCGCTCGACCCGGCTTATCCGCCCGAGCGCCTCCGGTTCATGCTCGAGGACTCGCGTGCCCGCGTGGTCCTGACCCAGTCGCGGCTGCGCGACCGGCTTGCGGGCAGCGCGGTGCCGGCGTGGTGCCTCGACGACGATGCGCACGCGCTCAAAGGGGAGGGCGCGGACAATGCGCCGGCGGGCACCGGCCCCGGCAATCTCGCTTACGTGATCTACACCTCGGGCTCGACCGGCCAGCCCAAAGGGGTCGCGATCGAGCATCGCGGGCTCGTCAATTACCTGAGCTGGTGCACCACGGCGTACGACGTCGCCGATGGCTACGGCGCGCCGGTTCATTCCTCGATCGGTTTCGACGCGACGATCACGAGCCTCCTCTCGCCGCTGATGGTC
>JAQGNC010000084.1 GCA_028292065.1 Betaproteobacteria bacterium | reverse complement strand
TCCCACGGCTCGAAAGCGCCTTCGATCTGGTCGCGCGTGACGGAAAGGGGGCGGATCTCCTCTTCCGCGAACTTGCGTGCTTCCTGCTGCCAATGACGCTGCTCTTCGTTCAGTGAAAAGTCCATTGCTTTACTTCCAGTCCTGAGTGTTGTCTGCGAGTGGACGTCTGAAGCCGCGTTCCCGTACCGCAGGCGCCTCGCCTGCAGCGTTGTTGACCGGCGCGGCTGCAGGCGGGGGCGCCTGCGCTACGGTTAAGCCGCGGCGGGGCGTTCGAAACCTGCGATCGCTTCGGCGATGCCCAGCTTGGTCGCGCTGTCGTGATCTTCCGAATGCAGCAGGACCATCGCGTCGTGCACGTATTTCTGTAGCGGCATGTCGCGCATGACGCCCATGGCGCCGAAGCACTCGGCCGCGCCGAGCGTCACGTCGTGCATCGCTTCGGCCGTATACGTCCTCGCCATGACGTGCAGCGGCAGGTCGCTGACGCTGCGATTCCCCACCGCTTCGGGATGATCGGCAGTCCACGCGGCTTTCCAGATGATGTTGCGCGCCAGCTCGAGCTTGGTCGCGCAGTCCGCGAGTATCGTTCCGATCGCCTGGTGCTGGATGATCGGGCGGCCGCCCTGCACGCGCATCTTCGCGTAGTCGACGGCAGCGTCGTACGCCGCCCGACCGACGCCGAGGTTGATCGCCGCGAGCTGAACTGCTGCGCGAGCCGTGAACACTTCCGAGCACAGCGGCGTCTGCCCTTCGCGACCAACGAGGTTTTCGGCAGGCACGCGGCAGTGACGCAGCTCTACGCGTGCCCCGGTGCCGTGATGCCAGCGTGCGAGCTCGGCGCCATCATCGGCGGCTTCTCCGGTCGCTTTCGGCGATGCGCCGACTGTCAGCCCTGTGGTGCTGCGAGGCACGAGCAGCGTGCTGACGCCGTTGCGGCCGGTTTTCTTCGGATCGGTGCGCACCTGCACGGCGAACAGCGTCGCGATCGGCGCGTTGGGAACGAAGGCAAACGCGCCGTCGATGATCCAGTCGCCGTTCGCCTGCTTCACCGCGACCGGCTCGGCGCCGGATTCCTCGTCGTACTCACGGTGATACTGCCAGCCGCGCACTGTATCGTAATCGTGCGCCGCGAGCGCGAGATGCGCGCGGGCTTGCCGGTCGTCGAGAAATTCGGGCAGGAAGCGGTTCCGCTGGTCGGCTGTCATGCACTCGTCGAACAGCGCCGCGCAGAGCTGCGAGGTCGTCGCCATCACGACCGCGAGATCGACGTCCCCCGCGGCGAGCTCTTCCATGACGATGCACGAAGTCAGGGTGTCGGCGCCCGCGCCGCCGGCGGCTTCGGATAGCGCGAGCGTTCGAAGACCCATGCGCGACGCGTCGTCGAGCAGGTCGAGGAGCAGCGGTTTTTCGAAAGGCTGGAGGCGGTCGGGATGTATGGCGACCGCGTGCACTTCGCTCTTCACGAAGTCGCGAACGGTGTCCCGGAACTCGAGCTGCTCCGGGGTCAAATGAAGACTGAACAAATCATCCTCCTGATGGTGGCTCGAGGTGCGGGCGCACGGTTGATCGCGATGGCCGCAATGTGGAATGTGGACTCGAGGGCCGCTCGACGGCGGCTCTCCCCGATCGTAGTTTCCCTCGCGCGCGAGCGCAACAGGTTCTTCGGCGCGATGGACCGGGGCGTGGACACCAGCTGATATATTCGGGAAAACAGGAGGCATACACGTGGAACCCATCGTCATCCGCTTCGGCGGCTATCAAGGTCCGTCATCGATCAACACGCGCGCAGCCGTGCGTTTCGGCGAAGTGCTCGAACGCGAGCTCGGCAGCCTGGTTACGTTCGAGCTCGTCGGCGACGTGCTCTCTCTCGGCCGCAATTCGGGAGATCTCCCGGACATGGTCGAGAGCGGCGAGCTCGCGGCGTGCTACATGTCGACCGTGCGCTTCGCGGACCGCGTGCCGGAGCTGAAAATCCTCGAGCTACCGTTCGTCGTATCGAGCCGCCCCGCCGCCATACGCGCCCTGAAGGGCCGACTCGGCGAGCTTTTCACGCGGCGCATGAGCGTGGAAACCCCGTTTCGCGCGCTCGGTTTCTGGGACAACGGCTTTCGCCACGTCACCAACAAGGTGCACGCGATCAGGACGCCTGCCGATTGCAAAGGGATACGCATTCGCACCCAGATGAGCGCGCTCCACGCCGAAGCGCTCGGCGCGATGGGCTTCGAGCCGATATCGGTCGACATCAAGGAATTCGTCGAGCAGTGCCGCACCGAACGCTTCCAGGCGCAGGAGAATCCGCTCACCAACACCTTTCACTTCGGCGTGCAGCGCCTGCACCGCTACATCACGCTCACCGGACATTTCTTCGGCGCGAGCGCGCTGATCTGCAATGCGGCGTTATACGAGAGCTGGCCGGCAGAAGTGCAGCGCGCGGTCGACACCGCCGCAAGTGCAGCGACGTCGCTGCAGCACCAACTTGCCGCCGAAGAGGACGAGAGCGTTCTCGCGAGGATCGACCCAAAGGAAAACGAGCTGATCACGCTGACGCCCGCCGAGCACGAGGCTTTCGTGAAAGCCGTAGAGCCGGTGCTCGAGAAGCACCGCACAAGCCTCGACCCGAAGCTGTTCGAATACCTCAGCTGACTGCACAGCCATTCCGTTCGCAACGGGATTGCTTCGTCACGCCGTTCCTCGCAATGACAGTTGTAGAGCGCCTGGAAATGGCCGCTGTCATCGTGAGGGCCGCTGCGTCACGCCCGTTACTGCAAATGACAGTTGTAGTGCGCCCGGAAATGGCCGCTGTCATCGCGAGGAGCCGGGAGGCGACGCGGCGATCTCGTGGCGCACGAGCCTGCGAGCGCCAGGCGCTGGCGTCGATCTTCGTCCGGACGACTGCCGTTATTGGAGGACGGACGAAGATCGACGACCAGAGCGCCGCTCACGCGAGCCGTTGTGATGCAACCCTACCCCGGACTGATGAGTTCGCGCAGGGGTCAGCGCAGCCTGACCCGGTTGCGGATCGCTCCCACTTTTTCCACTTCGCACACGCACTCGTCCCCATGCTTCAGATACACCGGGGGCTTGCGCGAGAAGCCGACGCCGAAAGGCGTGCCCGTGGGGATCAGGTCGCCCGGCATCAGCGTCGTGCCTTCGGAGATATACGAGATCAGCTTCGCCACGGCGAACACCATGTTCCTGGTGTTCGAGATCTGCATCTCCTGGCCGTTGAGTATCGTGCGCACCTGCAGCGTCTGCGGATCGGAGATCTCGTCACGCGTGACGATGTAGGGGCCGTACGGACAGGAGGTGTCGAACGATTTGCCGCGGTCCCACTGTTTTGCATTTGCGAATTGCTGGTCGCGCGCGGAGACGTCGTTGACAGTCGTGTAACCGCACACGTAATCGAGCGCCTGCGATTCGGAGATGTTCACCCCGCGCTTGCCGATCACCACCCCCAGCTCGACTTCGTAATCGACTTCGCGTGAAAACGTCTCGGGCCACGACAGGTCGTCGAAAGGACCGGTGATCGAGTTCGGGAACTTCGCGAAGAGCACCGGCTCGGTCGGCACCGGCAGGTTCGCCTCCTTGCAGTGGTCGATGTAATTGAGCCCGACCGCGACGATCTTCGACGGCGAGAAGATCGGCGCCATGATCCGTGCACCTTCGAGCGGGTAACGCTTCGCCGCAGCGCTTTTCATCGCGTCGCGTACCCGCTCGAGCATCGCGTCCCCGCCCGCGACGATCGCGCTCAGGTCGCCTTCGCCACCTGCGGGAAGGCCGGCCACGGCGAGATCGATGATGTCGTCACCGTCGAGGACCCCTGGGCGCGGCTGCCCGTGCACACTAAACGTCAGAAGCTTCACGGCGGTTCTCCCGGTTGATCAGCGCGCGTCGGATTGCGGCGGCTGGCTGCGGCTGCGCTCATACCAGTCGAGGATCTGCTCGCCGGTCCAGAACAGCACGCCTTCCTGTTTCTTCAGAAACTCGAAGACGCGCTCGAAATACTTGATGCGGTGAGGCACGCCCGAGATGTACGGATGCACCGCGATCGCCATCACTTTCATGCGCTTCTGCGATTCGGCATACACGCGCTCGAAATAATCCATGCAGCGCGTCTCGAACTCGGCAGCCGGGTGGTGCCCGACCATCATGATCGAGATGTCGTTGAGCTCGACCGTGTACGGCATCGACAGCACGCGCCCGTGCGCGGTCTGGATCTCGCACGGCTCGTCGTCGATCACCCAGTCCGCGATGTAGCGGATGCCGGCTTCAGCCAGCAGGTCGGGCGTATAGAGGGTCTCGGTGAGGCCGGGTCCGAGCCAGCCCACCGGCTGTTTGCCGGTGTACTCGCGGATGACGCTCACCGCTTTCTGGATGGTCGCGCGCTGGTCGGGCTCGAGGTGTATCGGGCGCTGGTCGTACGAGTGCCCCATGAATTCCCAGCCGCTATCGCGGGCGGCGCGTGCGATGCGCTCGTAATCGATGCAGACCCGGGCGTTGATCGAGAGCGTCGGCGTGATGCCGAGGTTGTCGAGCGCCTCTTTCAGGCGCCAGAAACCGACGCGGTTGCCGTATTCGTGCCACGCCCAGTGCGGGAGATCGGGGGTATGCGTAGTGTTCGTCGGGGGCGGCAGCACCTGGCGAGGCATCGGGCGATTGATGTCCCACACTTCGACGTTGACGATGGGCCACACGATCATGCGCGCATCGCCGGGAAGCTTCAGGGGCGGCCGATCGACGATCGCGGAATACGGCAGGCGTTGTGATGGAATCATGTGCGAAGGCTCTCTTTGTTGGCGTGCAGGCGAGTCGAAGCCTGCCGCCGGGCATTATAAGGCCAGGCCCGCGCGCTTCAGGAGGTCGCGACGCAGTGCTGGCTGCGGCGGTGTGACCCGCATGAGACTCGACCGGGTCGGCTTCGATATCGCGGTCAGATCCCGCGTATCGCCTCGATTCCCGCGCGCATTTCGCCGCGCTCGACGCGCTTGACGATGGCGTTCATCTTCGCGTGGGTGGGCGCGGGCACGCCGATCCCGGCGCCGCGCTCGGCGATGTAGCCGTTGATGAAATCGGTTTCGGTGCGGCGGCCTTTGCGCATGTCCTGCGCCATCGACGGGCGCTGCTCGTCGGAGCGCTGCTTCGCGTTGCCGACGAGGACCTCGCTGATCTGCGCGAGCGCGTCGCTGCTGCCCTCGCCGGCTCGCGCGAGGATCTCGG
>JAQGNC010000042.1 GCA_028292065.1 Betaproteobacteria bacterium | reverse complement strand
CCGACGAGCCGTAAGTAAGCTGTCCGGGCCTGGCCTTCGCGAGCGCGATGAATTCCTTGACCGACTTCACCGGCAGCGCAGGATGGACGACGAGGATGCCGAGCTGCGCGCTGACGGGCGCGATCCCCGTGAAGTCCTTCAGCGTGTCGTAAGGGAGCTTGCCGTAGAGGTGCGGGTTGGAGACGTGCGTCGCCGAGTGGACCATGAAGGTGTAACCGTCGGGCGCCGCTTTCGCCACCTGGTCGGCGCCGATCGTGCCGGCCGCGCCGCCGCGATTATCGACGATGAACTGCTGGCCTGTCGTCTCGCTCAGCTTCTGCGCGACGACTCGCCCCACGATGTCGTTCGAGCCTCCCGGCGGCCACGGCACCACGACACGCACAGGCCGCGTCGGATAGCCGGTGGAGCCGGTCTGGGCCGCGAGCGGCGTGGTGAGCAAAGACAGCGCTGCGGCGACCGCGGCGCGATACCGGCTGGTCCTCATGGGTGTTCCTCCTCGGATTTATACGTGTCGGACCTCGGGCTGCGGCCGATTATGGGTGAGCCTGCCGGACACTTCAACGTGACCTACGCGGCGTGCAGGTGAGGCGCCCTGCGACAGGCGGAGGACAGTGTCCGCGCTGCGAAAGCCGGTTACAGTAGAATTCTCGAACGTATCGCACACCTCGCGGACCGCATCAGCGGCCGTCCCACTTCAGGAGAAACAACATGGCGCTTCCGCTCGAAGGCGTGCGGGTGCTCGATTTGACGAGCGTGATGGCCGGGCCTTACTGCACGATGGTGCTCGGTGACATGGGCGCCGACGTGATCAAGGTCGAGAACTTCCCCGAAGGCGACGCCTCGCGCCGCTTCGATCCGAAAGTGAACGGCGAGTCGTATTGCTTCGCGGTCCTCAACCGCAACAAGAAGAGCGTCGGGATCAACATGAAGGACCCGCGGGGCAAGGAAGCTTTCATGAAGCTCGCGGCGAAAGCCGACATCATCACCGAGAACTTCCGGCCGGGTGTGGTGAAGAAGCTCGGCATCGATTACGACACCATCAGCAAATTCAATCCGGGCGTGATCTACGCGTCGATGTCCGGGTTCGGCCAGACCGGGCCCTACGGCAAAAAAGGCGGATTCGACATCGTGGCCCAAGGAATGTCGGGGATCATGATGATGACCGGCGCCCCCGGCGGCAGGCCGGCGAAGGTCGGCATCGCGATGAACGACATCGCGAGCGGCGTCACCGCGCTCTACGGGATCCTCGGCGCGTACATCGGCAAGCTGCGCAGCGGCAAAGGCCAGTATCTCGAAACCTCGCTCCTCGAAGCGGGCCTCGCGTGGACGCACTGGGAGTCCGGCGCGTATTTCGGCTCGGGCGAGCTTCCCGAAGCGACCGGCACACGCCATCGGCGCTCGACGCCTTACCAGGCGTACAAGACGCAGGACGGTTACGTCACGGTCGGCGCGAACAACAACAAGCTGTGGACCAACTTCTGCACCATCGTCGTGGAAAAGCCGGAGTGGATGAGCGAGGCGCGCTTTGCAGACCTGCCTTCGCGCATGAAGAACATCGACGAGCTCGAGCGCGAGATCGAAGCGGTGTTCGCGACGAAGCCGACCGCGCACTGGGTCGAGAAGCTCGACGAAGCGGCGGTTCCCGGCGGTCCTGTGTACACCTACGACCAGATCCTCGCCGATCCGCACGTGAAAGCGCGCAGGATGGTCGTGGAAATGGAGCACCCGAAGATCGGCCCGATGAGGTCTCTCGGCATCCCGGTCAAGTCGACCGGCGAGCTGCTCGAGATCCGCAAACCCGCCCCGTGGCTCGGGCAGCACACCGAAGAGGTGCTCAAGGAAGTCGGCTACAGCGACAACGACCTCGCGGCGATGTGGTCGGAAGGCGTGCTGTACGACAAGTACCGCGAAGGCTCCGCCGCGACTGACGACGCAGCCACCGGCGCGGTGACGGCGCAGTAACGAAAATTCCTGCCCCTGCAACACCAAGCACTGCGGGTCAGCGCCCCAGCTTTTCTCCCTCGCCCCGCGCGGCGGGGAGAGGGGCAGTAAACGCTGTGCCTTCGATACAAACCGGGGACAGACCCCCGTAAAACAAAACCAGGAAAAACCGGGTCTGCCCCCTCAGGGGTCTGTCCCCGCGGCTCCCTATTCCGTCCGGCCGCCTGCCGGGCCCGGCCTCTCGCCGAGCGCGCGGAAGAAGGAGCGGACGCCGCCGGATTCGGACTCGGCCGATTTCTCTGCCGCTGCGGGGTTCGCGTCGGCGGGCGCCGCGGATTTCTGGGCCGGCTGCGCTTCGGCGGTCGCCGCCGTGGCGGCTGGCGCGGCTTTCGCCTCGGGCTTCGCGGTCGCTGCGGTCGCAGGTGTAGCGGTCGCTGCGGTCGCGGGTGTGGCGACCGCTGCCGGCTTCGCCTGCGCCGCGCTCGAGGCTTCCGGCGCAGCCGCGGTTTCTTCGGTCGACGACGGCACGCCCGGCAGCAAGCCCGGCGGCGGCTTGTCTTCCTCGCGGTTGACGAAAGCCTGGCCGAGCGGCGTGCCCTCGACCATGATTTCGCCATCGAGCACGCACGCTTCGCTGCCTTTGCGGATGGTGAGGCTGCCGTTGATCACCCCGTCCATGCCGCAATAACGCTCGCGGTCGACGTCACGAAAGATGAAGTGGTACTCGCCTTTCTTGTTCTCGATGAGAAAAGCGCCTTTCTCGATGTTCACGGTCGTGATCGCGCCGGTGTCCGCCCATTTGCTGTACATGTCGCGGTTGCGCTGCAGATACACCGAGCAGGTGCGCGGCTTCCACTTGCTGTAATAAGCGAAGCTGTCGACGGTGCCGCCGATGGTGACGACCGCGATGCGAGCGTGACGGTCCTCGGTGCCGAGGCGGCACGCGAGCGTTTCCATCTTGCCTCTGAGCTTTTTAGGCCCGGGCGCGGCTTTCGCCGCAGTTTTTGCGGCAGGTTTGGCCTCGGGTTTTGCGGGGGAAGTGGCGGCAGCACCGGCAGTGCTGAAAGCCAGGAGTACTACGCTCGATATCAGCCGGGTGCTCACCATGCGATTGCCATCTCCTCGTCGGGCTGCTGCGCAGGTTGTTCCCCGCGCGCAGCGCCTGAGTTTACGCTGCGTATTCGCAGCGCTTCAACCCGTTTACAACTCGTTACATCGCCGACACGATCGCGTCGCCCATCTCGCGCGTGCCCGACTTGCCGCCGAGATCGCCCGTGAGGTGACGCGCTTCCGCGATGACCTTTTCGACCGCGGCTTCGATCAGCCTGGCTGATTTGACCGCGCGCTCGTCGTTGCGTTTCCGTCCGAGCCATTCGAAGAGCATCTGGCCCGACATGATCATCGCATAGGGGTTCGCGATGTTTTTGCCTGCGATGTCCGGCGCCGAGCCGTGCGTCGCCTGCGCCATCGCCTGCGTGTGACCCACGCACAGCCCCGGCGCGAGCCCGAGCCCGCCGACGATGCCGGCGCCTTCATCGGTGAGGATGTCGCCGAACTGGTTGGTCGTGACGACCACGTCGTACTGCTGCGGACGCATGACGAGCTTCATCGCCATGCCGTCGACGAGCACTTCTTCGAGCTCGCAGTCGGGAAATTCCTTGGCAACCTTGCGGCACTCTTCCGCAAACATCCCGCAGCACAGCCGGTACACGGGCTCCTTGTGCACCGCGGTGACCTTCTTGCGCTTGCGCGTGCGCGCGATTTCGAAAGCTTCACGCGCGACGCGGTTGGCGCCTTTGCGGGTCACCACACGGGACCCGATGGAAATCTCGTCGTTCGGCCTGTATTCACCGCTGCCGGCGAAGACGACGCTGCCCGACTGCATGCCTTCGGTCACTTCGCGCAGGAAGACGATGTCGACGTCCTTGTGCAGGGACGGCAGATTGGGATACGACTTGACCGGTTTCACGCTCGCGAAAAGCTCGAACTTCTTGCGCAGCGGCGGGTTGATCCACGTCGCTTCGTTTCTCGGGTAGGCGTTGTGCCCGATCGGGCCCTGCACCCAGCCGTCGACCGTCGCCAGCGTGTCGACGGTCACCTGCGGCATCGTGTGGCCGTGGGTCTCGTGGCCTTTCCTGCCGATCGGCAGCGGCAGCCATTCGATCTCGAGGCCGGTTTTCGCGGCCGCGGCTTTCATTACTTTCACGCATTCGGGGACGACTTCGAGACCGATGTCGTCACCTTCAAGAATTCCGATTTTCAGCACTGCAAAGTCCTTTTATGAGCGTAGGCGCGTCGAACGGGGCGATTATATCGTCCGGCCCGGGCATGCGTAACCCGCTTAGGTCCGATGGAATCGCTTGCCGCAGGCGCGCAGCCGCGGGCAGAATGCGCCTGAAGACGAGTCCCACCAGAGCAGGCGTTCGACATGACTGCGCGCGTGCCTCACCGCATCGGACTTTATCTCGCCGTCGTCCAGTTCTTTTTCACGCTGACGTGGACGGTGTACGTCATTTACCTGCCGCGGCTCGCGGCGGAAGCGGGAATTCCGAAGAGCGCGGTCGTCTACATCCTGCTCCTCGACCAGCTCGTCTTCGTCGCGATGGATTACACGATGGGGCTGATGGCCGATCGCGTCTCGCGCGTGCTGGGCAAGCTCGGCTACGTGGTTCTCGGCGTCACCATCGCGTCGTGCGCCGCGTTTCTGCTGCTGCCGTTCGTGGCGCCGCACGGGGCGGCGTGGCTTTTCCTGCTGCTGACGGTGCTGTGGACCGTGAGCTCGTCGGCGCTGCGCGCGCCGCCGCTGGTGCTCGTCGGCAAATACGCGGCGCAGCCTTCAGTGCCGTGGCTCTCGGCGCTGTCGCTCTTCGGGCTCGGCCTCGCGAGCGCGATTTCGCCTTATCTCGCGATCACGCTGCGCGGCGCTGATCCGCGCATTCCTTTCGTGCTGTCGAGCGTCGCGCTGGCGGCTGCGACGCTCGGCATCGTCTGGGCCGAGCGCGCGCTGGCGAGGAGCGCAGCGACCGCAGCGCCGGCACCCGCTTTGAGCGCGCCACCGACGCCGTGGATGATGACCTTCCTCTTCGCCGTGCTGCTCCTCGGGCTCGGCTTCCAGATCCACTTCTCGCTCAACAGCGCGACCCTTTACCTGCGGCACGCGCCGGCGTCCGATATTCCTTACCTGATGCCGGTCTTCTGGATCGGGTTCAACGTCCTCATGCTGCCCGCGTCGCTCGCGGTCAAGCGCTACGGCGGGCTCGTCGTCGCCGCCGCCGGTGCGTTGATCGCGGCGGTCGCGTCTCTCGCGGCTTACCACGCGGGCGACCTCAACAGCCTCATCGCAGCGCAGTTCAGCGCTGGCGGCGGATGGGGCTGCGTGCTGATGAGCGTGGTCTCCGCGGCGATCGCGATCGGTCATACCGGGCGCGAAGGCAAGATGACCGGAGGCCTCTTTTCGCTCCTCGCGCTCGCCACCTTCGCGCGCATCGCGGTCCTCGCCGCGGAGCTCAACAAGGACGCGCAGCTCGCCGGCGTGCTGTCGTGGGCGCCGGTCGCCGCGTGGGCGCTCGCCGGGGTATTGCTGCTGACGCTGCTGCCGAAACAGCGCAAAGCGGTCGCGGCGGCGGGATAGGGTTGTCGGTGAATCGTGAATCTGATGAAGCAGACCTGCACCGTTGGTTACCACAGGAGAACGTCATGGCGATGATCGTTCGTGCATTTCCCGTATTGGCCGGTAAAGAGGACGCTGCAATGAAGTTCGCAGGTGAAGTCGGAACCCATGCGGAGACCGGGGCGTTCCTGCAAAGCTTCGGCATACGGCGGGAGACGTGGCACCTGCAGCGCACCGACCACGGCGACCTCGTGATCGTGGTGACCGATGTCGAAGACCCGCCGCTCGACAAGGCGCACGCCTACAGCGCGTCGCAAGGCCGTTACGAGCGCTGGTTCAAGGACAACATCAAGGCGCTCTGCGGCGTCGACCCCGACGCCCAGCCGCTGGGCCCTCCGACGCAGACGATCTTCGCGTGGGACAGCGTGCACAACCGGAGGAAAGCGTTCGATGCGCCGGTGCCTGCCGCATAGGGTCAGGGTGGGGGTGGGTTTGACGACGCGCGGGTCAAGCGCGTGCTCGCCCAGGTTGCGGCAACGCTCTACCGCGGCACTGAAGCCCGGGCGACTTCTCCTGCATCCGTAAGCGTCCCGATATCCCAGCACAACCCGATCAGCCGATCGGCCTCGTGCGTCGACAGGATGCCTTCCACCAACCCGCGGAATTTCGCCTCGAGGGCAGCGTCGCTCATCGGCCGGTCGAGGCTGCCGATCGCGTGCTCGACGAATTTCTCGAGCACGCGCCCGTCCTTCAGGCGCACTGTGACGCGCGTCTGATCCTCGTGCATCGCCGGATCGAGCGTCGCGGTGACACGGTCGCGGATCGCGATGACCTGTGCGTCGCGCACCGCATCGTCGCTGTATTCGGCCTCGCCCGCAGCGCCGTGGATCAACGCGACCGCGGCCGAGTGATAGACGCTGAATTTCCCTTCGAGCCCGACTTGAGGCGTTTTCTTGCCGGTGAGCTCGAGCACGAGCGGATGCACCCGCGCTTCGATGCTGACGACGTCGGCGGGGAGCAGCCCGTGGTCGTTGCGCAACTGGATGCACGCATCGATGATGGGATGGATCACGATGCCGCACGCGAAAGGCTTGTAAGTGTTGGCGGCGATCTCCCACGTCTGGCCGAGGCGCGTCGTGATTTCGGCGGGGTCGAACCGGGTCGAGAGCACGTGCGCGAAACCGCGTTTCGCCTCTATTCCGTGATTCGAGCTCGTGAAGTTGCGCTGCGCGAGCAGCGCCGCGAGCACGCCGTTGCGCGCCGCGTTGCCCGGGTGGAAAGGCTTGCACATCGTGCCGAACATTTCGCGCAAGCCCGAAGCCTGCGTCGCGGCGATGCCGAGCGCCCACGTCATCTGCTGCTCGTCGAGCCCGAGAAGCTTGCCCGCCGCCGCGGCCGCGCCGAACACACCCGCGGTGCCCGTGATGTGCCAGCCGACGTCGTAGTGTTCCGGGTAGACCGAATTGCCGATGCGGCACTCGACTTCGACGCCGAGTATGAACGCGTGCAGGAAAGCTTCACCGGACACCGGTTCACGCTCCGCGAGCGCGAGAATGGCGGACGCGACCGGTCCGCTCGGGTGGATCACCGTCCTGAGATGCGTGTCGTCGAAATCGAAAGTGTGAGAGGTGATCCCGTTCATCAGCGCCGCGTGCATGACGTCGAGCCGGTCGGCGCGGCCGAGCACAGTGGCCTGCGGCGGACCCGAGAACGGCGACAGCGCTGCGAGCGCGTTCTCCACGGTCTCGTGCCGGCTCGCACCGACGGCGCAGCCGACCCAGTTGAGGAACGAGCGCGCGGCTTCGTGGCAAACGGTTTGCGAAATGCCTGCGGGCTGGTGGTCGACGACGAACTTGGCGAGGGTGCGGGTGATGTCCATTGAGGGCTGTGAATGGGTGAAGGGGTGAACGGGTGAAGGGGTGAATCGGTGAATCGGTGAATGGTGAATCGGTGAACGGGTGGCCGAACCCACCCGCACCCTAACCCTCACCCTGAGGGGGAGGGAATGTTTTTGTCATCCGCGCCGCGGATAACTCTGGCCCCCTCGCACCCTTCGCGTGCTCTCCCCCTTCAGGGGGAAGGTCGGGATGGGGGTGGTTTAATCGTTGAAAGTCGAAATGGGTTCTGGCCTGCGCCAGAACGACGAGGTCCGATCGA
>JAQGNC010000672.1 GCA_028292065.1 Betaproteobacteria bacterium | reverse complement strand
GGCACATAGCGCATGTAGAGCAGGCTGTCCGGTGAGGCGATGATGTCGTGCGAATCCATATCGGGTGGAGAGACGCGTTTGAGGAGCTTGCCTTGCCTGTCGAAGAACATGTACGCGCCGTGACGCACGAGATCGACCGTGCGAAAACTGTGAACGTAGTAGCCGTTCGGCTGAACCGTCAGGTCCCCCACCCGCCCCTCCTTCGGCAGCGCTCCATCGGTCCCGAGCACCTCGAACTTTCCCGTGCCGCAGTGGTACAGCAGCGGATAGGACATATCGAAACCCTGGGCGGAAAACCTCGAGGGCGTCAACGCTATGACTCCGGAGCACGACCCGGTAACGCTCGCGACGCCGGGAGGCAAACCCGTAATGATGCCGGGTCGCGGCATCGTCGGCTCGGTCAATGAGTGCGGCGGGCGGTCGCACCCTGTCAGCACAACAGCGGCAGCCAGAACGACAACACCGAGCATCTTCACCATAGGTGCACTCTCTCGAGGTCCGTCATGCGACAAGGCCGACACACCGGGTCGCAAGGTGGCCCGGGCACGGTAATATACTCGAAGCGACGCCTCGTCCGGCAGCGCAACCGGGAACGCGGTACTGCCGTTCTCGGCAACATCTTCACGCAAACGTTGCCCAGCGTGCCGACCAGGCAGGAGCATGACAATGTCGAACCGCACGTTATTCAGGCACGCCGCCGCAGTCTCACTCACGGCGCTGGCGCTGTCGCTGTCGCTCGCACCGGCCTCGTCGCAGGCGCAGGCGCAGGCCTACCCCACCAAGCCGATACGGCTTATCGTTCCCTTCCCTCCGGGCGGAGGCGTCGATTTCATCGGACGCGTCGTCGGCCAAAAGCTCACCGAGCGGCTCGGCCAGCAGGTGCAGATCGACAATCGCGCGGGCGCAAACGGGATCGTCGGGCTCGAGGCATTGAAGAGCGCGCCGCCCGACGGCTACACCATCGCAGCCGCGTCCGCGGGTCCGCTCGCGGTGAATCCTTTCATCTACGCGAAGCTTCCGCACGACACGATCCGCGACTTCACTCAGATCGCGAACATGGTGAACTTCCCGCTGCTCCTCGTTGCCCACCCGTCGCTTCCGGTGAAGAACGTCAAAGAGCTGGTGGCGCTCGCGCGGGCGCGTCCGGGGCAGGTGTCGTATTCGTCGCCGGGCTCGGGCAACTCGGCGCATCTGGCCGCCGAGCTCTTCAATTCGATGGCGAAGACGAAGATCCTGCACGTGCCTTACAAAGGGACTGCGCCGGCGGTGGTCGCGGTGCTCTCCGGTGAAGCGCAGCTCACTTACAGCAGCATTCCTTCGATCCTGCCTCACGTGCGCAGCGGCCGTGTGCGTGCGCTCGGCATCGGTAACGCGGAGCGCATCGCGACGCTGCCGGACGTCCCGACCATCTCCGAAGCGGGCCTGCCCGGCTTCGAGGCCTACGCGTGGGGCGGGATGATAGGGCCGGCGCACATGCCGGCACCGGTCGTCGCACGCCTGAACAAGGAGATCAACGAGGTCCTCAGGCAGAAAGACGTCGTCGACCGCATGCTCGCGGAAGGTACCGTGCCGACGCCGTCGAGCCCTGAGGAATTCACCGCGTACATACGCGCGGAGCTGAAGAAGTGGGGCGACGTGGTGAAGATGGCGGGCATCAGGGCGGAGTAGAAACGCAAAGCAGGAATCAGGGACGCGAAGGAAAAAGCATGGACGCAATGTAAAACAAGTCGCCGATTCGACTTTTCGCCCCCCTTGCGGCCTTGCATTTCACCTTTGCGTCCTTCCTTTCCTGCTTTAGATCTCGATGGTCGAATAATGTGACGGACCACGCGGCAACCCTGCGCGACGCCGACGCCGGCGACGCCGAAGCGATCGCCGCGCTCTACGCGCATTACGTGCGCACCGCGCCCGCGACATTCGAGGAGGAGCCGCCGGGCCCGGCCGAGATCGCCGCGCGCGTCGGGGCCGTCCACGCGGCGGGCTTGCCGTGGCGTGTCGCGACTGATCTCCAGGGGGCGCTGCTCGGCTACGCTTACGCAGCGCCTTATCGCACGCGCTCGGCTTATCGCTACACGCTCGAAAGCTCGGTATACGTCGCGCCGCAAAGCGTCGGCCTCGGTCTCGGCGCAACGCTCATGCGCGAGGTCATCGGCCGCTGCGCAGAGCTGGGCTATCGCCAGATGCTCGCGGTGATCGGCGACAGCGCGAACACCGCGTCGATCGCGCTCCACGCGAGCCTCGGCTTCGCAATGGTCGGCGTCCACAGCGGGGTCGGTTTCAAGTTCGGACGCTGGATAGACGCCGTGCACATGCAGCTCGCATTGGGTGCAGGCGCGGCCTCGCCCCCGCGCACATAGGCCAGCCCGCGGCCGGGGCATGGCCCTTGCAGCGTACCTGTCGTTGACCACTCCAGGAGCGACGACATGGCCTTACGGATGACGCGCCGCGACACTTACGGCGGAGAGCGTGGCTGGCAGAACGGGGCGGGCGTATCGTGGACCAACCCGGACGGCGGCGGTAAACGCCAGTGGCGCGATCGTGAGCCGATCGACCTCGACGAGGCCGCCGAAGGCGTCGAGGATAACGGGGAGCGACAAGGCGTGTTCAACGAGCTCGCGATCAAGCTCGGCTTGCGCAAGCGCGGCCCGAAGAACTACGAGCGATCGGATGAGCGCATTCGCGAGGATCTGTGCGAGCGCCTCTGGCACGACGCGCGCCTCGACGTTGCGGAAGTCTCGGTGGACGTCGACCGCGGCACCGTCAAGCTCGACGGCACGGTTCCTCACCGCCAGATGAAGCACGCGATCGAAGACATCGCCGCAGGCTGCGCGGGCGTTCACGACGTCGAAAACCGCATACGCGTGGTGCGCGCCTGATCCGCACATGACATTCACCTCGGGGCGGTGTCTAATCGGCCCTTTTTCGCGCGTGCTCTTTCGAGCAGGTTGACGCTTTCGCCGCCAAGGTGCGAGCGCCTGACAAGCGCGCGTTTTCCAGAACAGGTGAATGGAGAGTTGGCGTCGGCTGCGGCGCGGCGCTCCGTCGAATCAGATGCGGATACGATTACAGCCCGGCAACTACGTCACCCTTTTCCTCGGTCTTCTTTTCATCGCGTCAGGTATTTACGGCTACATCGCAATCGGCCGCTTCATGGATGAGGCGCGTCCGGCCGCGGCTGTCGTGGTCGAAATCGTTCACGCGAGCACCAACAAGCGCGGGCGCACGCACCCGGTCGTGCGCTTCACGACGGCGGAAGGAAAAGAGGTCGTCGTGCGCTCGGAAGAACATCACAACGTGCAGCCCGGGGACACGCTGCAGCTGCTGTACGACGTGCAGCACCCCGAGCGCATCGAGATCACCACACTCGAGCGCGTTCGCAATCAGCGAGTGATCTTCACCGTCCTGTCGATCCTGTTGGGCGCGATCGTGTGCGTACTGGGAGTCAGGCAGAGGTGGGCGACGAGTCAGCTCGGCTGAACCGCGTCAGTCGAGCCGCGCACCGGACTCCCTGACTACTTTCGACCAGCGCGCGATCTCGCCTTTGACGTAACGGCCGAACTCGTCGGGCGTCAGCCGCGCCGGCTCGGCGCCGAGCTGCGCGAGGCGCTCCTTCACCTCCGGCGCGCCGACCATGGTCGCGACGTCCGCGTTGAGCTTGTTCGCGACATCGGCCGACAGCGCCGCCGGCGCAAAGAGGCCGTACCACGAGGTCACGTCGAATCCGGGCAACCCGTTCTCGGCGACCGTGGGGATTTCCGGGAGCAGCGGCGAGCGGCTCGCGCTCGTCACCGCGATGACGCGCAGCTTGCCGGCCTTGACGTTCTGCAGTGCCGTCGGGAAACCCATCGACGCGAGCTGGAGCTGTCCTGCGACGAGATCGATCACCATCTGCCCCGTGCCTTTGTAAGGGACATGGGTCATCTTCACCCGCGCCATCGCGCTGAAGAGCTCGAGCGCGAGGTGATTCGGCGAGCCGTTGCCCGCGGAACCGAAATTGAGCTGTGTGGGCTGGGTGCGCGCGAGCGCGATGAGGTCCTTCACCGATTTCACCGGCAGCGACGGGTGCAGCACGATCGCGCTCGGAAAGGTCGCGATCATCGCGACGGGTGCGAGATCCTTCGACAGGTCGTACCCGAGCTTTTTGTACAGGCTCATGCTGATCGCGTGCGGCACGCCGCCGAGGAGGAGCGTGTAGCCGTCCGGCACCGCTTTCGAGACGACCTCGGCGCCGATGTTACCGCCGGCTCCGGTGCGGTTGTCGATGAG
>JAQGNC010000606.1 GCA_028292065.1 Betaproteobacteria bacterium | reverse complement strand
CCCCACTGGTCGATTTCGGCGCGCAGCCGGCTCGCGAACACCTCGGGCTTCGTCGGTATCGCTTCAAGTCCCTGTGCTGCCAACTGGTCTTTCATCGCGCCCGAGCCCAGGAGTGCGGTGACCTCGCGGTTGAGCCTGGCGAGTATTTGTGGGGACGTCGCGGCAGGCGCCCACAGCGCGTACCAGCCGCTGCTCTCGTAACCCGGCACGCCCGACTCGTCGACTGTCGGGGTGTCCGGAAAAGGCCCGAAGCGCTTTTTCGTGGTGACCGCGAGCAATCGCAGGCGGCCTGATTTGACATGCGGCAGCGCCGTCGAGACATTCGAGACCGCCATCTGCACCTGGCCGCCGACGAGCTCGGTGATCGCGGGTCCCAGCCCCTTGTAGGGAACGTGCAGCATGTCGACTTTGGCCATCATCAGGAAAAGCACCGATGCGAAGTGGCTGTTGCTGCCGACCCCGCCCGAGCCGTAAGTGATCTGTCCCGGCTTCGCTTTTGCCAGCGCCAGCAGGTCTCGAACGGACTTCGCAGGCACCGCCGGATGCACGACGATGATGTTCGGTTGCTCGGCGAGCATGGTGATCGGCGCGAGATCCTTGATGGTGTCGTACGGCAGCTTCGGATAGAGCACCGCGTTCACGGCGACGCCCATGCTGCCGATGAGCAGCGTGTAACCGTCGGGGCGCGCTTTGGCCACGAGGTCCGTGCCCAGCGTGCCCCCTGCGCCCGAGCGGTTGTCGACGACCACCGTCTGCCCGAGCGCTTCACCGAGTCTTTGCGCCGTGATGCGCGCGACGATGTCGACCGCCCCACCCGGGGCGAACGGGACCACCGCGCGCACAGGCCGATTCGGATAAGGGTCCACGCCTGCCGCAACCGAGCCGCAATGCCAGCCGATTGCCAACGTGGCGGCGAGCGCCGTGCAGATGCGTTTTCTCATGTCGTGAGATGCCGCACGATCTGGTCGACGTAGCGCAGCGTGACCTCACGCATCTTGGCCGGCGTGAGATTGCTGATCGGATGCGGAAGCTCGATGAACGGATGACCTTCGAGCCCTCGCGCGCGGAATTGATGGACTGCCGCGTTCGTGAAAACGCTGGTGAGTATCATCGTCGCGGGTATGCCGCGTTTTTCGAATTCGACTGTGTCGTGCACACTGCACAACGTACAGGACCCTCATCCACCGACGGCGGCGATCGCCACCTGAACCTTTTTCGCCATCTCGTCGAGCAGCTCCGGCGCCGCGGGCTTGGAGAAAAAAGCCTTGCGCCGGATGAGCACGTCGGCCACGCCGTAGCGCTTGCGAAGCTCGTCGGCGACGGTGGACAGGATGATGTCGCCCTGCTCCTTGGTGTTGTCGAGCAGGCCGACGACTTTGCCGGCGAGGTCGATGGGGCGTGGCGCGCGAGGCATTTTCGCTTTGCTGCCGCCGCGGGTGGGATCGATGAAAGGGAGCTCGGTGGACATTTAAGGTTCCTGTGGTTGGTCAGACGTCGTAAGTGCCGTGCACGGCGTGGCTCGATTCGTTCCAGCCGTGACACACCGCGGTGATCGGGCCGAGCCCGCCGGCGACAATGAGCTGCAGGCGGTTCACGTCCTTCACGGCCTTGATGGGCTGGTCGTCGTCGTCGGGATCGAGACCCATGGCGATTGCGCGCTCCGGACGCCAGTTGCCGCCGCGCTTCAGGTTTCCCTGCGGCCGTTCGGCAAGCTCCCACAGGCGTTGCTGGACGTCGGAACGGCTCATTCCGGCCTCGGCGCAAAGCCCCGCGTGCTGGGGCGTCATCGCGACGACCACGTCCGAGCTGAACCACATGTTCCACGAGCCGGTCGAGGTCATCGAGTCCGCGATGCCTCTCAACAGGCGTTCGGGCTCGGTGCTGACGTCGTCGAAGTGCAGCCGCGGGCTCTCGACCATGGCGCAGGTGATGACGTTCGCGTCAGCCGCGTAGCCGCGTGACACCGCGATCGTTTCCCACGGGGTGTGCGCCATATTTTCGGCGAGACACGCGGTATAGCGTATCGGTGACGCGAACACCGTGGCCGAGGCTTTGCCCGCGAGGCCTGCGCCGAGGTTCATCAGGAGCAGACGCACCGCGCGTCCGATCGTGGCATTCGCCCTGAAACCCGGGCCGAAGCAGCCATTGCCGCCATTGAGACCGATCGTGTCAGCGTGCGGCCCGTTGACGATCATCAGGGGCGCGACGCCGTGCATCGTGCACTGCACCCCGCCCATGTTGAACTCTTCGCGCAGGATCAGGCGCATCGCACCGACCACGACCGGCAGATATTCGGGCTTGCAGCCGGCCATGAGCGCGTGGATCGCGACATCGCGCACGCTCATGACCTCGCCCGCAGGCGGGACGTGGCCGATGATCTCTTCAGGATCGCAGCCCGTTCCCGCGAGCATCCATTGCACCCGCTCTTCGGTCGGCGTCACGACCGGAAAACCGTCGGACCATTCCTTCTCGAGGAAAAACTGGAACTCGTCTATAGCAGCTTGCACTTCGATCTCTCCTTATCGCTCGCTCGCGCCCGCGCGGGATCCCCCGTGCGCCTGCGCGGCAGGCCTTACTCGTCCCTGATTCCCGCAGCCTTGATCACTTTGCTCCACTTTGCGATTTCCGCGACGATCCGCTGCTCGAAAGCTTCGGGCGTGCTCACGAGGACTTCGGAGCCGTCGCTCGCCAGCTTCGCCTTCACATCGGTCGCCTGAACCGCTTTGACCGTCTCGCGGTTGAGCCGCCTCACGATCTCGCGAGACGTTCCCGCGGGCGCCAGAACACCATAAAGCTGCTCGACGTCGAAACCGGGGAGCGTCGATGCGAGCGTGGGCACGTCCGGCACGATCGAGCTTCGGCGCGCACTGGTCACGCCCAGCGCGTGCAGCCTTCCGCTTTTGACCGCCGGCAGCGCCGGGAGCAGGTTACTGAACATCGCATCGGTCTCGCCCGCGATCACCGAAGTCGTTCCGGGGGAGCTGCCTTTGTAAGGCACGTGGACCATGTTCACGTTCGCAGCCGCACTGAAGAGCTCGCCGGCCAGATGCGCCGGTCCGCCCTGCCCGGACGACGCGTAGCTGAGCTTGCCGGGCGTGCGTTTCGCAAGCGCGATGAACTCCTTCACCGTGCGCACCGGCACAGACGGATGCACGACGAGCACGTAAGCCGTCGACGCCACGAGTGACACCGGCGCGAAGTCCCGCGGCATATCAAAAGCGAGCTTCGCATACAGCGCCGGCGCAGTGACCATCACACTGCTCGTCGCGAAGAGCAGCGTATAGCCGTCCGCCGCTGCCCGCGCCACCGCCTCGGTGCCAATGCGGCCGCCGGCGCCGGCGCGGTTGTCGACGATCACCTGCTGGCCGAGCGCCACGCTCAGCTTCTGCGCCAACACCCGGCCGACCAGATCGGAGCCGCCGCCCGGCGCGAATGGCACCACCATGCGTATCGGTTTCGCCGGATACGACTGTGCATACGCGCCCGGCGCGAGCCCGAACAGCACCGCGCACAGCGCAGCTCTCAAACACACCGCGGCTTCTCCTCGTTCATCACTGCTGCGGACGCTCTACTGCGTCTCGATGGGCCGCGACACCGCGAGGCTCTGCCCACCCGCGGTCGGCAGGAACATCGACTTGCCGCCTGCGCCGCCGGCCACGATCACGACGAGGTCCTTCGGCTCGCGAATGATGGGCACCATCGAGCGATCGTCCGTGCGGTCGACGAATTCCGGAAAACGCGGTCCTTTCGATTTGCCCCGGTTCTTCATGAGGCCCCACGGCTGGCGCGCGCGCTCGAACAGCGCCTGCTGGACGTCGTGCTTGCTCCAGCCTGCCGCTGCGATGTGCTGCGCATGCTCGATCCCGAGCACCAGCACCGGCGTCCCCTGCGAATAGAGGTTGTTCACGCCGAGCGTCGCCATCGAGGACGCGAAGGTGCCGATGATCTCGTCGGCGTCCGTCTGAATGTTCTCGGTCATGCTGTGCGGCGCCTCGGTGTTGACGACGGTGACCACGCTTTGCTCGCGCGCGTAGCCGCGCTCGACGTGCAGCGATTCCCATGGATTCGCCGCTTCGTATTCGCCGATGCAGTAGGTGTATTTCCCCGGGTGGCCGGTCTGCGACGCATCGACGCCGGGGCCTGCACCGCCGATGTTCACCAGGATGAGGCGCAGTGCACGGCCGATCGTCGCATTGGCGCGCCAGCCGGGTCCGAACAGGCCGCGGCCGCAGTTGATTCGCAGGCGCTCGACGACAGGCCCGTTGACGATGATGAGCGGCGCGCCGGCGTGCGTCGTCGTCTGGCGGTGCGATAGCCCGTATTCCGGCTCCGACACCGCCTGCAGCGCAGCGACGATCACCGGCAGGTACTCCGCTTTCGCCCCGGCCATCACGGCATTGACCGCGATCTGCTGCATCGTCGCTTGCCCCATACGCGGC
>JAQGNC010000552.1 GCA_028292065.1 Betaproteobacteria bacterium | reverse complement strand
TGGTGATCAACGCGAGCCTTTACAAGAGCGTGCCTTACGATCCGATCGGGGATTTCGCGCCGATCACACTCGGCATCACGGTGCCGAACATCCTCGTCGTACACCCGTCGGTCGCCGCGAGCTCGGTCCTGATCTGCGCGGCATATTCAGGGGGCGAGTTGCCTTCGGGCTCGAAACCGAGTGCGACCAGCTTTTCCTGCACGTCCGCCTTCTTCACGACCGCGGCGATCTCCCGGTGCAGTCGCGCAACGATCTGTTGCGGCGCGCGGCCAGGCAACAGCACTCCGTAGGACGACGTCACTTCATAGCCTTTGACCGTCTCGCCGATGACGGGGAGATCAGGTGCCGCCGTGAGGCGCTTCGCGCCGGTCACGCCGAGCGCACGCAGCTTTCCCGACTTGATGTGCGGAGCCGCGCCGGGATAGCCCGTGATCAGCATGTGCACCTGGCCGCCGATGAGATCGGTCATCGCCGGGCCTGCGCCTTTGTAAGGCACGTGAACGATGTCGATCGCGGCGAGCGCCTTGAAGAGCTCGCCTGCGAGGTGCGCGGTCGAGCCGTTGCCGGCCGACGCGAAGTTGACCGTGCCGGGCCTCGCTTTCGCGAGCGCGACGAGCTCGGCGGTCGATTTCGCCTGCACCGACGGGTGCACGACGAGCGTGAGCTGGTTCACGCCGATGCGGCTCACCGGCGCGAAATCGCGCACCGGGTCGTAGCTGAGCCTGCGCAGGTTGGGCGAGATCGCGAGCTCGCCGTTGGCCATGATGCCGATCGTGTAGCCGTCGGCTTCGGCGCGCGCGAGCGTGATCGCGGCCACGGTGCCGCCCGCGCCCGAGCGGTTGTCGATCACGATCGACTGACGGAGCGCCTCGCTCAGGTACGGCGCGACCAGACGCGCCGTGACGTCGGCGGGTCCGCCGGGCGGATAGCCGACGAGCAGGCGGATCGGGCGGCTCGGATAGCTTTGCGCAATGGTCGCGTTGGAGATGAGCGCCGCCAAGGTCACGCAGACAATGAAAGCCAGCCGCCTGTGGGCGCCGATGCACGCCGATGTCGCCGTGCGTGATCCGGCAACAACGTGTCTTTGCGAAAAAGTATCGGTCATGCATTCGATCGGTTACGAAGGTCGTGGTTCGGCAGCGGTTCATCGCGTTGATTGCGCCGGATTATCGCATTCCTGCCCGCGCTTTCGCGCGTCGAGGTCGGGAGGCCCGCGGTGCGCGCGATGCTATGATCGTTCGCAGCAAGCAACGGAGCTCCACCATGACGACGTCTTCCCCCACAAAACAGTGCTCGATCGCGGAGCTCGCTGCGCGCGTTCCCGACGGCTGTGCGCTCGCCTTGGGCGGCGTATTCCTGCACCGCGGCCCGTTCGCGCTGGTGCGCGAGCTCGCGAGACAGGAACGGCGCGGCCTCGAGATCATCAAGCCTTCGCCGGGCTACGACCTCGATCTCCTCTGCCGCGCCGGCGCGGTGAGGCGCGTGCGCGCCGGGATCGTGGCGATGGAAGGCAACTTCGGACTGGCGAAGTGGTATCGCAAAGCGATCGAAAAAAAAGAGGCCGAGCTCGAAGAGCACGCCTGAATGACGCTCGTCGCGGGGCTGCGTGCAGCCTCCTACGGTGTCCCGTTCCAGCCGGTGGGCGGCGTGCACGGCAGCGATCTCGCCGCGCTGAACGGATGGCAGACAGTCACCGACCCTTACGGCTCGGGTAAAGAGGTTTACGTGATCCCGGCGATCGCGCCGGATATCGCGGTCATGCACGCTGCCGAGATCGACGTCGACGGCAACGCGCGGGTCTACGGCTCGCCTTTCTGGGACCACGTGCTGACGCGCGCGGCCAAGCGCGTGTTCGTCACCGCCGAACGCCTCGTTCCCACCGACGTGCTGCGAGCGCAGCCCGAGCTCACGCTCGTGCCGGGCTTCATGGTCGAAGCGTTCGCGGTGGTGCCCGGGGGCGCATGGCCCGGCTCGATGCATCCGTACTACGACGTCGACTACCCGGCGGTCGAGGCTTACATGAAAGACGAGCCCGGCGTGCTCGAAGCGCACCTCGCGGCAGCGCCTGAAAAGCAAGATCAACAGCAGGAAAACGAAGGACGCAAAGGAAAGAGCGAGGACGCAAAGGAGATTCAGTAAGCACCGCGCTTCGTATCGGCCACTTGGCGTCCTTGCATTCTCCTTCGCGTCCCTTTCTTTCCTGCTTTTGCTTTTCGAATTTCAACAATGTCGACCTGGACCCCCTCCTCCTACATCATCGTCAATCTCGCGCGGCAGATCAGGCCGGAGGAGATCGCGTTCAGCGGCGTCAACTCGACCCTGCCGATGCTCGCGTGCCTGCTCGCCAAGCGCGCCTACGATTTCCATTACACCTACATCAACGTGGCCGGAGGGGTCGAGCCGCAGCCGACGAAGATACCGCTGTCGAGCAGCGATCCGGCCATCGTCGCGGGCTCGCCGGCGATATTCGCCAACCAGGATTTCTACGACCTGTGCGCGCGCGGCGGCCTCGACCTCGTGTATCTCGGCTGCGCTCAGATCGACGCCGAAGGGCGCACCAACGTGTCGGTGATCGGCTCGTGGGAGAACCCGCGGGTGCGGCTGCCGGGCGGGGGCGGCGCCGCGGTGATGCTGCCGACCGCGAAGCGCGTGGTCACGTGGCGCACCGAGCACTCGAGCCGGGTGCTCGTCGACAAGCTCGATTTCGTGACCGCCGCCGGAAACATGGCGACGCTGGTCACGCCGCTCGGGGTTTTTCAGCGCGACACCCGGCCGGGGGCGCGCTTCAGGCTCGAATCGTGGAATCCGGATTTCGACGTCGCGCACATCGCGCGGCAGACGGGCTTCGCCTTCGATGCCGCTGCCGCCCGTCCTACCGAGCCGATGAGCGTGCGCGAGCGTGAGGCGCTCGCGCAGCTCGACCCCGAAGGGCGGTTGTCAGGCGGGTAGGCTCACGGGCACGACCGAGATGTCGGTCTGCTGCGTGTCGAGGAAGTGCGGCTCGTAGCCGTGCTTGCGGGCGTCTTCGAGGCAGTCGAAGAACAGGTCGTAGGTGTGCTTCGACCGTGTCGCGCGCTCGACCGCCGCCCACTCCCACACGTAACCGTGACCGAACGCCACGCGGACCGGATAGATCTCGCACGGGCGCAGCAGCCCCTCGATGGTGATGCCGATAAAACGCGACTGCAGATCCTGCTCGTTCATGACCGGTCCTTTCAAAAGGTGGGGCCCGGATCAGGAGGTTCTGGGCCCCGGCTTCGCCGCAAGGGAACTTCGGCTAAGCTCCACGTGAACTGCAATGCACGTGCCCATGTGTACGCAAGTCGCACCCGTGCATGCGATTCGTCTGTACGGTGAGGCCCTTATGGCGCGCGCCGCGGCCCCCGGATCGTGCGCGCAAGCGCTGCGCGAGCGCGAAGGATTGAGAATCGCAGTGCCGGCGCTGCAATTTTTGCACTGGCGGAGTACGCAGGCGTTGCGCGTGCCGACGCCGCAATCGAAAACCCGCTGCAGGCGAGGCGCCTGCGCGACCTACATCGGCCTCGGGTCCTGAGCCTCGCGCTCCGGTAGCGTTAGGCGCCCTCGCCTGCAGCCGCGCCGGTTGAAACCCGCTGCCGCTTCAACTCTCGCGGTGCGCGCGCGGGCTCGTGCCGGTCAGCGCGTCCGCCGCGCCGGGGGTGCTCACCGGCTCGATCTCGGCGTCGTGCCACGCGCGAGGATCTTCGAGCGGCTCCATATGCACCGTGATCGTGGTGTTCGCCAGGCGCTCGCGCACCTGCTGCTCGATCGTCTCGATGAGGTCGTGGCCGTGGGCGACGGTCCACGCGCCCGGCACCAGCACGTGCATCGACACGAAGCGCCGCGGTCCCGAACGGCGCGTGCGCAGCGCGTGATAGCGGATGCCGTCGTTCGCGTAACTGTCGAGGATGCCGCGGATGACCGCCTGCTCCTGCGCCGGCAGCGCGGTGTCCATGAGCCCGAGCGCCGAGCGCCGCAGCAGATCGACACCGGTCCACACGATGTTGATGGCGACCGCGATCGCGACCGCGGGATCGAGCCAGTTCCAGCCGGTCAGGGCGACCATCCCCACCCCGGCGAGCACGCCGAGCGAGGTCCACACGTCGGTCATCAGATGGTGCGCATCGGCTTCGAGCGGCAGCGAATCGTGCTGGCGGCCCGCCGCGAGCAGCACGCGCGCGACCGCGAAGTTGATGGCGGAGGCCACGAGTGAAATCCCCAGGCCGAGGCCGATCTGCTCGACCGGGCGCGGGTGCATCAGCCGGTCGATCGCGGCGGCGGCGATGGCGAGCGCCGCGATCAGGATCATCCCGCCTTCGAGACCGCTCGAAAAATATTCGGCCTTGTCGTGGCCGTAAGGATGATCGTCGTCGGCGGGACGCGCCGCGATGGTCAGCGCGACGAGCATCGCGCAGGCGCTGACCAGGTTGACGACCGACTCGAGCGCGTCGGACAGGAGCCCCACCGAGTCGGTGACCCAGTAGGCCCACGTTTTCAGGACGATGATGACGACCGACGCGGCTATCGAAAGCCACGCGAAACGGATGAGAGAAGGTCTTTGCTGTGCCACGGCGGGCGCTCGGTGTTGGTGAGTCATGCGCGATCCGCTGTCGTGAACCCGCGGCGCCCCGCATTTTAATCCACTCCCGGCAAACCGCACGCCGGCCAGCGCGGACGCGCCGCGTGCGAAAATCGGCGCTGCAGCAACGTGAAGGAGAACGCGCGTGATCAAGGAAGAAACGAGAAACATGTTCATCGTGGTCGGCGGCTCGATCGGCATGTTCCTGGTGCTGTTCGGCGGCTTTGCCGTGCTGTGTCTCGCGTCGTGGACCATCCTCATGGGACTCAACTGGGCGTTCGTGCAGTTCGGCTACCCCCCGCCTTTCGGCGGCGAGCAGGGACCCGCGGGGCTCGAGATCCTGTTGAGCGCGTTCCTCCTGCTGTCGCTGCGGCGCCTGACGCGGATCGTGCGGGACGACTGAGTCCGCCGTCATTGCGACCGGGGCCGTGACGCAACCTCGATGTCATTGCGAGGAACCACTGTGACGAAGCCTGTCCTGAGCTTGTCGAAGGGCAATCTCGAGGCGCTCGAAACGTCGACCGCCGGCCGTGCGTCACGGGATCGCCACGTCGGCTTCAGGCACCCCGCGATGACATACACCGCAGCCGCGCGTGCGCCGTACTACAATACCGGGGCACGCAACCGTAAGGAACGCCCCATGGATTTCGAGTTACCCGAAGAGCTGCGGATGCTGCGCGAGACCGTCGCGCGCTTCGTCAGAGAAGAGCTGATCCCGCTCGAGCCCGTCGTCATACGCCGCGAAGCCGAGCGCGGCCTGACCGATACTCCGCTCATCCCCCCCGAGGCCGAGGAGAAGCTCAAGAGCAAAGCGAAAGAGATCGGCCTCTACGGTATTGACGTGCCCGAAGAATACGGCGGCCAGAACATGGGCATGCTCGCCAAGGCGGTGGTCATCGAGGAGCTCAAGACGAGCATCGTGCCTTTCACCCTGCCGCCCGACAGCCCGAACCTGTGGATGCTGCGCGAATCGTGCAAAGGCGACCAGGTCGAGAAGTACTTCATCCCCTACGCGACCGGCGAGAAGAAGAGCGCGATCGCGATCACCGAGCCTTCAGCCGGATCGGACCCTGCGGCGATGCAGATGCGCGCCGAGTACAAGAACGGCAAGTGGGTGCTCAACGGCCAGAAGATATTCATCAGCGGCGCGCGGCGCGCGGACTTCATCATCGTGATGGCGGTGACCGATCCGAAAAAAGGCTCGCGCGGCGGCATCACCGCGTTCATCGTCGACAAGGACACGAAGGGCATGTCGATCCCTTCGGTGTTCAGCACGATCGGGGAGCACGCGCCATACGCGGTGTTCTTCGACGACGTCGAAGTCCCGGACGGCCAGGTGCTCGGCGAGATCGGCAACGGTTTTGCCCCGATGCAGAACCGGCTCGGCGTGCGGCGCATGGAGATCGCGTGCCGCTCGCTCGGTTATGCGCGCCGCTGCCTGGAGCTCATGATCCCGCAGGCGAACCAGCGTAAGACTTTCGGCGCGCTCCTCGCCGACCGCCAGCAGGTGCAGTGGTGGATCGCCGACAGCTTCCAGGAGATGGAGATGGTGCGCTGGATCACCTGGCGCCTCGCGTGGAAGATGGACCAGGGCGGCCACGACTGGCGGCGCGACGCGGCGATGGTCAAGCTCCAGGGCAGCGAGATGGTCGGGCGCGTGGTCGACCGCGCGATGCAGCTCTTCGGCGGGATGGGCATGAGCAAGGACATGCCGCTCGAATACATGGCGCGCGCGTGCCGGGTCTGGCGGATTTTCGAAGGACCCAGCGAAGTGCACCGCTGGTTCATCGCGCGCGACCTCCTGCGCAACGGCATGCCGAATTCTTAACGGGATGGTGAATGCGAAATGATGAATAGGCTCCCGTCGGCCGCTTGCGGCGCGGTGCGGTCAGCCCCCGGCGTGGGGTCAGACCCCGCCCTGGGGTCAGACCCCGGCTTCTTGGGGTCTGACCCCGGTTTGAACCAGGGCGACCCGGTTTTGAACCCCCGCGCCTCTCGTCTCGATCCACGCCCGCCGTTCTGGCTGACTCTCGTACTCTGCGCTTCGCTCGCCCCTTCGGTCGCGATCGCCGCGACCAAAGCCGCACCCGCGCCCGCGCCCGAACCGCTCAACGTGTTCAAACCGGAAGAGCCGCGCAAAGACGAAAAGGCGGCGGCGAAAGCGCTTCCGGCGGCCGCGGCGGCCGCCACCGCGGCCCCGGCGGCTACAGCAGCGACGGGCGAATCCGCTGCTGCCGCTACGACTCCGGCGTCCGCTCCCACGCCGCCTCCTGCAGACAAACCGGTGGCGCTGCCGCCGGCTGCGTCACCGGCGCCGTCCGCCGCCGCGCCGGTGCAGGCCGCACAACCCGACCCGGTCGCGCAGGCGCTGCACAGTCTGAAGCTCACCGACATCCTCATCGCGCTCTTCACGCTCTTCGTCGCGATCTTCGCGTGGCGCCTCTCGGCCGCAGCTACACGCGCGGCAACGACCGCGCAAGGCCACGCCGATGCGAACCGGCGCGCGATCGAAGCGAGCGAGCGCGCCGCCGAAGCCGCGAAGCGCAGCGCCGAAGCCGCCGAAAAATCGGCGATCGTGTTGCAGGACACCGCGGCGCGCCAGTTGAGGCCTTACGTGACCGTGAAGGAATTTCTGCAAGGGCCGGTCAAGGACGAAAAGAACTTCCTGCACGGCTGGGTGTTCCAGGTTGTATGGCAGAACTCGGGCGCGACGCCGACCCGCGGCTTTCGATACTGGGCGGCGCTGCGCCAGTTCGACCACGAGATTCCCGCCGACTTCGACTTCGCGCCTCCCGTCATGGCCGATTTCGCAGGCGGCGAGCTCGGGTCGAATTCGACGGTCACCTCGGGCACCCTGTTCGTCGCGCAGCCCGACGTGCTGCACCTGCAGACCGCCACGCGCAAAGCAGTGCTCTACGGCAAAGCCGAATACAACGACGTCCTCGGCACCGACGCGAAGCGCGAGACCCGCTTCGCAGTCGAAGTGATCCTCGTTGCCGATCCGAGCGGTGCGAACGGCACGCCGTTCAGCTTTTCGTATTTTCCCCGCCACAACGCCATCAGCTGAAGCGGTACGGATCGTCATTCCGGACCGCGCACCGCGCGAAGTGATCCGGAATACACCTCGAAAGTCAAAATGGGTTCTGGCCTACGCCAGAATGACGTCGCTACGACCGGGACGAGAGCACGTCACGCTGGTAAAGCGCCGGAAACCACCGCATCCACAGCCCCGCCACGAGCAGCGTGCCGACCCCGCCGATCACCACTGCGGGGACGGTCCCGAACAGCGCGGCCGCCACGCCGGACTCGAACTGCCCGAGCTGGTTCGAGGTGCTCGTGAACATCGAATTGACTGCACTCACGCGCCCCCGCATGTGGTCGGGCGTTTCGAGCTGGATCAGCGACGAGCGTATGACCACGCTGATCATGTCCGCCGCACCGAGCACGCACAGCGCGGTGAGCGACAGCGCGAACGAGCGCGAGACGCCGAAGACGATGGTGCACACACCGAAGATCGCGACGCACGCGAACATGGTGCGTCCGACGTTGCGACTGAGCGGCGCGCGCACGAGCAGGATCGAGACCACGAGCGCGCCGAGCGCCGGCGCCGCTCGCAGCATTCCCAGTCCTGAAGGGCCGGTCTGGAGAATGTCGCGCGCATAAATCGGCAGGAGGGCCGTCGTGCCGCCGAGCAGCGTCGCGAAAAGGTCGAGCGAGATCGCGCCGAGCACGACCCGGTTCTGTCGGATATACGCGATGCCGCCGAACATGGTCTGCAGCGTAGGGACAGACCCCGGTTTTTCCCGGTTCTGTTTTGTGGCGTCTGTCTCCGGTTTGATCGAAGGAATCCCGATCAGCAAAACCCCCGACACCACGAAAAAGGTCGCGCTCAGGACATAGACATAACCGGGACCCAGTATGTAGACGAGTCCGCCGAGCGCCGGCCCCGCGATGACCGCCATCTTGCGAGCCGCGCCGCTCCACGCGATGCACCGCAGCAGCTCCGATCGCGGCACGAGCGCCGGCAGCATCGATCGCACGCTCGGCGACTGGAAAGCCTGCGCGCCGCCGATGAAGAACGACCCGGCGTAGATCAGCACGCTCGTGAGCGCACCGTTGAAGCTCGCCGCCGCGAGCATTGAAGCAACCCCGAGCTGCACCACCTGCGCCGTGAGCGCGATGCGCCGGCGGTCAAAGCGATCGGCGATGTGGCCCGCCGGCAGCAGGAAGAGGAACTGCGAGCTGAAATGGAACAGTCCGATCAGGCCCAGCGCGAGCGCGCTGTCGGTGAGATCGTAAGTCTGCCAGCCGACGGCGACGACGAGCATCTGATAGGCGAGCACCGTCGCGGTCTCGCCCAGCCACAGCCGCGTGAATGCGGGTTGCCTCAGTGCAGAGCCGTTACCGCTAGCTGTCATTATTACTGTTGCGTGCGCGAGGCATGCGGTTTGCTCTCCGGGCTTGTCACCGACACCTCGTCAGGTGATCCAACCTCACGGAGTATAGATGGCACCCGCACAACTGAAAGAGCTCCTGCTCCAGTCGCTCGAGCACGAGCGCGGAGGCGTGATCGTCTACCAGACCGCGCTCGAATGCGTCGTCAACGAAGACCTCGAAGAAGAATGGGAGAAGTATCTCGAGCAGACCGAGAAGCATGTCGAGCTCCTCACCACTGCGTGCGAAGCGCTGGGGCTCGATCCCGATGAAATGACGCCCGGACGCAAGATCGTGCAGCACACCGGCAAGTCGCTCGTCGTCGCGATGAAGATGGCGCTCGCCGCGAGTGACGCTCCGGCCGCAGAGCTCGTCGCGTGCGAGTGCGTGGTGCTCGCCGAGACCAAGGACCACTTCGACTGGGAGCTCATCGGCGAATGCGCCAAAGCGCTCAAGGGCGAGCAGCAGGCGGCGCTGATGGCTGCGTACGAGCAGGTCGAAGACGAAGAAGACGAGCACCTGTATCACACCAAAGGCTGGTGCCGTGAGCTGTGGATGAAATCGCTGGGGCTCAAATCCATCCTCCCCCCGCCCGAAGAAAAGAAGGACGTGAAGACCGCGATCGATGCGGCGAAAGTGGAGAAGGAGCGGAAGAAGTAGGGTTGCAGGGGACTGACCCCGGTTTTGGTTGCAGGGGACAGACCCCGGTTATGTCTGGTTTTGCTTTACAGGGGTCTGTCCCCGGTTTGCTCCAAGGCTCACCGCCTTCGCTGCCCCTCTCCCCGACCCTCTCCCCGCCGCGCGGGGCGAGGGAGACAAGCGAGGGGACTGACCGCGGTTTTGCCTCAAAACAAAAGGGCTGCTCTCGCAGCCCTTTTTCTTGCCCCTACCCCCGCGGGGCGAGGGAGACGAGCAACGTCCGGCGCCCTCATCACACCAGCGGAGGATCGGTCTCCCTTTCGAAGTGCCGATGCTTCGCTACGGCCGCCACGAAGGCCTCGAGCGCCGCGGCGGTTTCGCCGGCACCGTGCTGCAGCAGCCCGGGATCGGCGCCGCCGTCGGGGAGCGTCGTCGGGATGCCCGCTTCCTGCAGCAGCGACGCGGCACGGCCCATCAACAGGATCGTCTTGCAGTGGCGATACTGGTCCTTCAGGAATTCGAGCGCGTGTCCGCTCTGCGACAGCACGTCGACCGCGGCGTCGCCGTCGGGGACGATCATCGCGTCCCAGATCACCGCAGGCGCGGTTTCCATCGACACTTCGACTTCGATCGGATCGCCGCCCGTGCTCTGCACGCGGCCGAGCTTGATGCCGACGAATCGCGGCACCGCGCCCTGCGCCACCAG
>JAQGNC010000548.1 GCA_028292065.1 Betaproteobacteria bacterium | reverse complement strand
TGCACCACCCCTACCAGTCGTTCCGGCCGGTGCTCGACTTCCTCCAGCAGGCCGCACGCGATCCCGCCGTCGTCGCGATCAAGCAGACGGTCTATCGCACCGGCGCCGAATCGGAGCTCATGGACAGCCTCATCGCCGCCGCCAAAAGCGGCAAGGAAGTCACGGTGGTGGTCGAGCTGATGGCGCGCTTCGACGAGGAGGCCAACATTACCTGGGCGCAGCGCCTGGAAGAGACCGGCGCGCACGTCGTCTACGGCGTGGTCGGCTATAAGACTCACGCGAAGATGCTGATGGTCGTGCGGCGCGAAGACGGCGCGCTGCGCCGCTACGTGCACCTGTCGACCGGCAACTACCACGCGTTCACGACCAAGCTCTACACCGATTTCGGGCTCCTCACCTCGAACGAGCAGATCGGCGCCGACGTGAACGACATCTTCACCCAGCTCACCGGGCTCGGCAAGGCGAGCAAGCTCCAGCACCTGTGGCAGGCGCCTTTCAACCTGCACAAGCAGGTGCTGCGCGCGATCAATGCCGAGATCGCGCACGCGAAAGCAGGGCGTGAGGCGCGCATCATCGCCAAGATGAACGCGTTGCTCGAGCCGCAGGTGATCGCCGCGCTGTACGACGCGTCGAAGGCGGGTGTGCAGATCGACCTCATCGTTCGCGGCGTGTGCGCGCTGCGCCCGGGCCTGCCCGAGGTCTCGGATAACATTCGCGTGCGCTCGGTCGTCGGGCGCTTCCTCGAGCACACGCGGGTGTTCTACTTTCACAACGCCGGCGCGGACGACGTGTACCTCTCCAGCGCCGACTGGATGCCGCGCAACTTCTTCCGCCGCGTCGAAGTGTGCTTCCCGGTGTTCGACCCGAAGCTCAAGAAGCGCGTGATCGCCGAAGGCCTGACGATCTACCTCGAAGACAACGCCCTCGCGTGGGAGAAGACGGAGGACGGCAGCTATCGCCCCCCGGCGGCGTCGGGCAAGCGCGTCGATTCGCAGCAGACCCTGCTGCGCCTCCTGGCCGGCGCAAGCCCGGCTTAGCGGATCAGCGGACCGATGGATCTGCTCCTGTGGCGCCATGCCGACGCCGAAGACCCGACACCCGGCGGCGCCGATTCTGCGCGGCGTCTCACTGCGAAAGGTGTAAAGCACGCTGCGCGAGTCGCGGCGTGGCTAGCTGCGCGCCTTCCCGCGTCGGCGCGCGTGATCGCGAGCCCCGCCGAGCGCGCGCGGCAGACCGCTGCGGCGCTGTCGCGGTCCAGCGAGATCAGCGAGCGCCTGGCGGTGGGTGCGAAGCCCGCGGACGTCCTCGAAGCCGCGGGCTGGCCTGCGGGCGACCAGACCGTGATCGTCGTCGGCCACCAGCCGACGCTCGGCGCCGCAGCCGCGCTCGCGCTCACCGGCAAGGCCGATCCGTGGCGGCTCAGGAAAGGCGCGGTGTGGTGGCTGCGCGCCGTGGACGGCGGCCCGCCGCTCGTCGTGGCGGTGATTACGCCCGATCTGGTTTAAGAACCGTCACCACCGGTGCGCCGTGAGCAGGCGCGATGCACCGCGGTCGAAGGGTGAGCGGCAAGCGTTCGTGCTTCGACGAGCTCAGCACGAACGGCGCTAGCTTCCTCTGCGAACGTGTGACGTACGACATGCGAGACGACGCGTCACGAGAGGATTGCCTTCAGTCATCGCTGACCGAGAGCGACAGCGACCGGTCGGCCGCAGTGTCGAGGTCCTCGAGGCCCGGCACCCGAAGCTCGATGCCGATCCTGTCCCACTCGAGCGTCTCTTCACGCAGCGCCGTGGCGGTGAGTGGATTGCGAGCGAGCCAGTCCGGGTCGACGGTCACGCGAAACTTGCGGCCTTCAGCTTTCGGCTGGATCGGCGGCAGGGCGGAGTCGGTGCGGCCGCGATAGAAGAGCACGGCCAGTCGCAGCGCGAGCACGCTGCGCCAGTCGACCGCGCCTTCGAGCCGGGCGTGGATTTTCCTGATCGATCGACGGTGCGCGAGGACGAGCAGCGCGAGCTGCGCCTGCTCGTCGCGCGAGAAGCCCGGCATGTCGGCCTTCTCGAGGATGTACGCGCTGTGCTTGTGATAGCCGCTGTAGGCGACCGAGATGCCGATCTCGTGCAGCTTGGCCGCCCAGCCCAGGCGCAGCGCGTCGGTTTCGTCGAAGTCTCGATCGGCTGCGGCGAGCTTGCGGTAAAGGTCCTGCGCGAGCGCGCAGACTCGCCGCGCCTGCGGCGCGTCGACGTGGTAGCGCTGCATGAACTGCGCGACCGTGACGTCGCGCATGTCGTTGCGATGGACGCGGCCAAGCAGATCGTAGAGCAGCCCTTCGCGCATGCCGCCGGAGGCGACGGTCATGCGCTCGATGCGCAGCTCGGACAGGACCGCGCTCAGTATCGCGAGACCGCCGGGCAGCACCGGGACGCGATCGGGCTTCACGTCGGTCAGCACGAGGTGCCCGGTATCGCCGGCGCGGGTGAGGCTCGCGCGCAGCCTGTCGAGCGCGGCCGGCGTGATCGTCCCGTCGCCGAAGCCGTTCGCCTGGGCGATTTCGGCGAGCGCGCGAGCGGTCCCCGAGGAGCCGATCGCCTGCACCCAGTGCTTGCTCGAAAATTCGGAGGCGATCGGCTGGAGCTCGTTGCGCGCGGCGAGCTCCGCGCGCTTGAAGGCGGCTCGCGTCAGCCGGCCTTCCGGGAAATAGCGCATGCTGTAACTGACGCAGCCCATGTAGAGGCTGGCGAGGCGAGCAGGCCTGAAGCGCGAGCCGACGATGAACTCGGTCGAGCCCCCGCCGATGTCGACCACCAGGCGCTCGTCGCGAGTCGGCGGCAGCCCGTGCTGCACTCCGATGAAGATGAGCCTCGCCTCTTCCCGCCCGGCGATGACTTCGATCGGAAAGCCCAGCGCGTCCTGCGCACGCTTCAGGAAGCTGTGCGCGTTCTTTGCGACCCGCAGCGAGTTGGTGCCTACCGCGCGCACCGCGCGGCGGTCGAAGCCGCGCAGGCGCTCGCCGAAGCGATGCAGACACGCGATCGCGCGATCCTGGGCCGCTTCGTCGAGAAGCTTGTCGGGACCCACGCCGGCGCCCAGCCTCACCGGCTCGCGCAGATTGTCGAGAGGGTAGATCTGGTCGCCGACCACGCGCGCGACCTGGCAGTGAAACGAGTTGCTTCCGAGATCGACCGCCGCGAGCGTCTCGTATTCAGCCATTCAGCGAGATCCGCAAACGCGAGAGGGGCTTGCTCATCCTGACGCAGTATAGGCAAACCGTGCGCCCGTGACAGGCTTTTCAGTGAGGCCCACGCAATTAACCGCCGGCTGTCACGAAACCGTCACGCATCGTTAATAATATGCGCGGTTGGGGAACAACGCGGAATTCCATGTGGCTTTGATACTGATCGTCGAGGACGAGTCCGACATCCAGGAGCTGATCGCGTACAACGTGGAGAAGGCGGGCCACGAAGCGCAGCGCGCGGGCAGCGCCGAGCAGGCGCTCGACATGGTGCGCGAGGTCTTGCCGCACCTGATACTCATCGACTGGATGCTTCCCGGCATGAGCGGGATCGAGCTCGCGAAATCGCTGCGCGGCAACCGCCGCACCGAAGGCATCCCGCTCATCATGGTGACTGCGCGCGGCGCCGAGCAGGACAAGCTCGCGGGGCTGGAGACCGGCGCGGACGATTACATGACCAAACCGTTCAGCCCGGCCGAGCTCAACGCGCGGATCAAGGCCGTGCTCAGACGCAGGGCACCGCAGGTGACCGACGATTCGGTCGAAGTCGAAGGATTGAAGCTCGACCCGGTGAGCCATCGGGTGCTTGCCCACCGCACGCCGCTCGAGCTCGGGCCGACCGAGTTCAGGCTGTTGCACTTTTTCATGACGCACCCCGACCGGGTGTATTCGCGCACCCAGCTCCTCGACAACGTGTGGGGCGATCACGTGTTCGTCGAAGAGCGCACGGTCGACGTGCACATCAGGCGCCTGCGCAAAGCGCTCGAGCCGAGCGAGCACGACCGCCTCATACAGACAGTGCGGAGCGCCGGTTATCGCTTCTCGCGTGCGGCGTAGAGGCGTCGGCGTGCGGCGCGACTTCCGCCGCGAGCGCCTCCAGGCGCGTCAAGGCGGCGCTCAGCACCGCCGCGACTTCCGCGACAGCGACGACCGACTCGAGGCTTACCTGGGTGTTGCGCCGCAACGCATCGAGGCGGTCCGCGAGATCGTCCGCCCCGTTCACGGGCAGATGGAGCACCATCAGGGGAACGCCGCACGTGCGCTCGAAGTGCCTGAGGGACTCGATGTAGGCGGTGACGAGGAAGTAAACCGAATGCCGGGTGGGTGCCGCGCTGACGGCGTCTACGATCATCATTCCGGGAGCTCCGTGATGGACTGCAGCCGCACTCTAGGCCTCGCGTGTTACAGAAATACATCGCGCGGCTCACGTAACCTAACCCCGCGGCGCGCCGCGGTTCGAGGCAGTACGTCATGCTTGTGAAACAAAACCGTGCGCGCGTACGGCGCCGCGACCACTCGGACCGGTCGTGAAGTCCGGCATACGCCTCAAGCTGTTCCTCGGCGCGCTCGTGCTGATCGCCATCGCCGTCGCGTCGGCCGAGCTTTACCTGTCGGCCGCACTCGAGCAGCAGCTCACCGAGCGCATCCGCACCGACCTGCTGACTCGTGCGGCGCTCGTTGCGAACCGCGTCGCTGCGACGGCAGGCCCTCTCGACGATGCGACCGGCGATCGGCTCGCCGACGAGCTCGGCCGGATCGCCGGCGTGCGGGTCACCCTGGTGCGCCCCGACGGCACGGTCGCAGGCGACTCGGAAGTGGAGCTCGGCAAGCTCCCGCGGCTCGAGAATCACGCCGACCGTCCCGAGGTCGTGCAGGCGCTCGCCGCGCGCGCGGGCAGCAGCGTGCGCTTCAGCACGACCGTGGCGGCGCGCATGATGTATGCCGCGGTGCCCATCGTGCGGCAGGGCACCACGACAGGCACCGCCCGGGTCGCGCTGCCGCTGACCGAAGTCGACCAAGCCATCGCGAAGATGCGCCGCACGCTCGGGGCCGGGGCGCTGCTCGCGCTGGTGATCGCGGCGATCGTGTCGTACTCCGCGGCCGAGCTCACCTCGCGACGGCTGAGGGCGTTCACCGATGCCGCGCGGAAAATGGCCGGAGGCGAGCTCGCCACGCGCACGCGCGCCGCGGGCAGCGACGAGATCGCCGCGGTGGGCCAGGCACTCGACCAGCTCGCCGACAGTCTGTCGCGCAGCATGAACGACCTGCGCGCCGAGCGCGATCTGCTGACCGGCATCCTGTCGAGCATGAACGAAGGGGTGCTGGTGGTCGGCGCCGACGGGCGCATCGTGCTCACCAATCCGGCGCTGCGCGCGATGCTCCTGATCGGCCCTGACGCGGTGGGCAAGTCGGTGTTGCAGGTGGTGCGTAACGCCGAGCTCGACCAGCTCGTCGAGCGCGCCGGCCGCGGCGAGGCGTCGGAAGTGGAGCTCGACCTCGCGGGGATCATGCGCAGGCGCGCGCTCGTTCGAGCCGTCATGCTGCAGGGGGCGCCGCGAGGCGTGCTCGCGGTGTTCGTCGACGTGACCGAGCTGCGCAAGCTGGAGGCGGTCAGGCGCGATTTCGTCGCGAACGCGTCGCACGAGCTGCGCAGCCCGCTCACGACGGTGCGCGCCGCCGCGGAGACTTTGCGCACCGTCGATAACGACGCGAAGGCGTCGCAGCGCTTCATCGAGCTCATCCAGCGCAACGCCGAAAGACTCGCGAACCTCATCGACGATCTGCTCGAGCTTTCGCGCATCGAATCGCGCGAGCTCAAGCTCGACCTCGAGCCGCTGGACCTCGCGTCGGTCGTCGAGCGCGCGCTCTCGCAGCACGCTCACCGCGCGCAACTCAAGCGCATCGCGCTCACGCACGAGGAGTCGCACCACCTCGCCGTTCGCGCCGACCGCCGCGCCCTCGACCACGTGCTCGGCAACCTGATCGACAACGCGCTCAAGTACTGCCCTGAAGGCGCCGCGGTGCGAGTCACGGCAATTGCCGAGGACGGGAGTGTGCGCGTGACCGTTTCCGACACCGGACCGGGAATTCCGGCCGAGCATCTGCCGCGAGTCTTCGAGCGCTTCTACCGGGTAGACGCGGGACGCTCGCGCGAGCTCGGCGGCACCGGCCTCGGCCTGTCGATAGTCAAACACCTCGTCGAAGCGATGGGCGGGCGGGTCTCGGTCGAAAGCCGTCCCGGCACCGGCTCGACTTTCTCGTTCACACTGAACCGCGCGGCCGCGGTGCAGACGGTCTCGTGACCGCGCGGCGCCACGCATTTCCCAGGGATCCCGATGCCTACACTCACTGACCGCGAATACGACGCCGAGCTGCACAAGCTCCACGACCAGCTCCTGCTGATGGGGGCGAAAGTCGAGGAGATGATCGCCAACAGCATGCGCGCGCTCACCGGCCGCGACAGCGAGCTCGCGCGGCGGATGATCGAATACGACCACCAGATCAACCGCCTCGAAGTCGAGATCGACGAGCTGTGCCTGCGCATTCTCGCCAAGCGCCAGCCCGTCGCGTCCGACCTTAGGCTCATCACGACCGCGCTCAAGCTCGTCACCGATCTCGAGCGTATCGGAGACGCGTGCGTGAACATCTGCGAGCGCGTGATCGAGCTCAACATGGAGCCGACGCTGAAGCCTTACGTCGACCTTCCGCGCATGGCCGAGATCGCGCAGGCGATGGTGCGCGACGCGCTCGATGCTTTCGTGCAGGCGGACCCGGAGCGTGCGCGCGAAGTGGTCGACCGCGACCGCGCCGTCGACGCGTATTACGGACAGGTCTTCCGCGAGCTCCTCACTTACATGATGGAAGACCCGCGCAACATCTATCGCGCGGTGCGCGCCCAGTCGATCGCCAAGTACCTGGAGCGCATCGGCGACCATGCGACCAATCTCGCCGAGATGGTGATCTTCATGGTCGTGGGCAAGGACGTGCGCCACGTCGGCAGCATGGCGCAGATCGGCGGGCGCCACATG